>JAQUNY010000010.1 GCA_028717405.1 Eubacteriales bacterium | reverse complement strand
ATGGCTATCCTTATAATCCCTTCAGTAAGATTAAATATTATAACGCCTCCGGCAGTTGTCCTGTCAAATTTGAACAGTCCGGCTATCAGATTAGGCAGAATAAAAAATATACCTACCCCCAGCAGAAGAGCGAAAAAAACCGAAAAAATCAATGCAGCTTCTTTAAGTTTGCCTCCTGTTATTTTTTCGAGGAACTTCTCGGTCTTAGAGGGAGTATAAGGCTCTTCAGTGGTTTCGCCTTCATTTTCATCTTCAAATCCGGCATATTCAGCAGATTGCATAAGCGCCTTCATTCCGACGACCATTGATTCTATTATAGTCACAGCCCCCCTGATGAGCGGTACCCTGAGCACTTTGTACCGGGACGACGGCATGTTATTTTTTTTCTTATCGACTATGATTTCACCATCTGATTTCCTTATCGCTATTGCGATATGCTCGGGACTTTTCATCATAACGCCTTCTATCAAGGCTTCGCCGCCAATCTTCGCCGGTTTGGAATCTTTGTCCCACAAGCCGCATTTATTTGTTTTTGCCATTGCCATTCTGTTCCCCCAAGATCTAACATAGCTTCCGGTAGAAATTTGAATAATCGGGCAAAAAATAAGGCTGATTTCTTTTCAGCCTTATTTTGCCTTGTCTGTTTTTTGCTCAAGCCTCCGGTTGAATCTCTCAACCCGGCCTCCTGAATCTATAATCTTCTGTTTCCCTGTAAAAAACGGGTGGCATTTGGAGCAGATTTCAACATGCAACTCTTTTTTAGTAGAGCCTGTTGTAAAAGTCTCTCCACAGGCACATTTCACAACAGCCTGCCCATATTGGGGATGGATCTTCTCCTTCACAAGTAATCACCTTCTTCCCGGTCCCTCATAATGTCTCGCTGCTGCAGCTCCATATAAGCAGATATATCCGGCGAAACAAATGCTATTCTAACATATAAATAACTCCTGTGCAATATAAGCAGAAATCTTTCGGGGCTCGCTCAGGATGGCTCTCAGCATGGCTGAGTTGATTATTGCTGTTTTTTCACCTCTCAACAAAAGCCAGATTGATACTGTCGACAAAATCCTTGTTCGTCCTGGTCTGCATAAGCTTGTTTATAAGTATCTCTGCTACTTCACCTGTTCCCATGTTGCTCATGGCTTTTCTTATAGCCCAGATGCCTTCAAGCTCCTTCTGGTTCAAAAGCAGTTCTTCTCTTCTGGTTCCTGACTTTTGTATGTCGATTGCCGGGAATATCCTTTTCTCTGACAATTTTCTGTCAAGGTGAAGCTCCATATTTCCCGTCCCTTTAAATTCTTCATAAATGACATCATCCATCCTGCTCCCGGTATCAATGAGTGCAGTGGCAACTATTGTCAGGCTCCCTCCAAACTCTATATTTCGCGCCGACCCGAAAAACCTTTTTGGTTTGTGAAGAGCTCCGGGATCCAATCCGCCTGACAGAGTCCTTCCTGTGGGAGGTATCGTAAGATTATACGCCCTTGCCAGCCTGGTGATGCTGTCAAGCAGTATAACCACGTCCTTTTTATGTTCTACGAGCCTCTGTGCCCTCTCCAGTACCATTTCAGCGACCTTTATATGTCTTTCCGGCACCTCGTCAAAAGTGGAGGAGACTACCTCTCCTTTTATTGAACGCTGCATATCGGTAACTTCCTCCGGCCTTTCATCAATGAGCAGCACAATCAGGTACATATCAGGAAAGTTTATTGATATGCTGTTTGCAATTTTTTGAAGCAGTATGGTTTTACCGGCTTTGGGCGGAGATACGATCATAGCTCTCTGTCCTTTGCCAACAGGTGCTATTAAATCGATAAGCCTGGTCGAAAGCTCCCTGGGTGAAGTTTCCAGTGTTATCCTGCTGTCAGGATATATCGGCGTAAGGTTCTCGAAGGGAGTCCTTTTAACGGCAACGTCCGGAGCTTCTCCATTGACACTCTGGACATAAAGAAGAGCCTGGAACTTTTCACCGGCGCTTTGAACTCTTCCTCTTCCCTTTATTTTATCTCCTGTTCTGAGCCCGAACCTTCTTATTTGCGAAGGTGAGACATAGATATCTTTTGGTCCTGACAAATAATTGTCGCTCCTGAGGAAGCCGTAACCGTCAGGCAGCACTTCAAGCACGCCTTCGATCGGATCTTCACTCTCGACAACTTCTGTTTTTTCAGTCTTATCCAAATCAGTTGCCTGCTGGAGCATCTCAACGTCCCTGGGTTGGTACGGCTGCTGTGGCGACTGCTGGTAACCGGTCTGCGAGTAGTTTTTCGAATAACCCTGCCTGTCATCCTGGCGCTGATATTCATCACGGCTCTGTCCGTTGGTGTAATAACGCCCTTCATTTCTTGTACGGTCATATCTTGGGACATACCCCGGAGATTGTTCTCTCCGGTAGTAATCTGTCCTTGTTTGACGCCTTGCATACGGCTGCCTCTCAGGTTCCGGTCCGGCAGGTTTTTCTGTTGCATTATCCTGCGTTTCAGGCTCCTTATCTTCGATTGCTTCAGGTGCCGCTGCTTTTCTTGTGGGCGCAGACGCTTCAGGCCTCTGTCCTTGACCTTCCATATCTTCATCCGGCGCAGCACCTTTGCCGTCAGATATGGCACCTGTACCAACAGCAGAATTATCAGCTTTTGATTCTGCCCCGGTCTTTGTTTCAGTTTCTGTTCCTTTTACTGCCCCTGCCCCCGTTACTGCTTTTACTGCTTTTACTGCTTTTGCTCCTTTTACTGCAGCTTCTTCTGCTTCTTCTTTCTTTTTGGGCGGTCTGCCCCTCCTCCTGGTTTTTTTCTCCTCTGAATCCGCCTTTTCTTCTGCCGGTGTATCAGAAGCTTCATTTTCTTCCGGGATCAGGAGTTTCAGCTGACTGCCGCCATCTCCACTCTCCTTTAATCTATTTTCTCCCTCTCCGGGATCATCAGCTCTGTTTTTTTTCGGTCTGCCTCTTTTTGGTTTTTCAAGAGACAAAGCCTCCTGCACTGCCACAGAAGCTTCCTTAGGAAGCTCTTCAACAGGCATGACCGGTTCAGTCTGCCTTCTCTCTAAATCTGTTTTAGTTTTATTTTGAATATCATCTTTAACTTTACCGGACTTTTCATCCTCTTTAGACTCGATTTCCCGCATTTTCTGTATCAGTTCTTCTTTTCTGTACCTTGCCAGGTTCTTGATCCCCATGATTTTGGCAATATAACGCAAATCCGTTATCGTCTTCTTTCTTAAAGCGCCGTCGTCCATAGCACACCGTCCATATTATATTTTTCCGTCAGCGAATGTATCCCCGCCATCCGGTCTAACTGCATTCAACCTGATTGCCCGCCTGCTCTGCAGCTTTGCCGCAGGCAAGTACTGACAATCGGGCACAATGTATACTTCCACCGCTAAATCAAAAATAACCTCACGAATGAAATAAGTTTACATTCTAAGAAAAGTATGAATTTAGAGGAGATTATACGAATACCGCTGTAATTCAAGTGAATTATAGCACCGCACCCTCTGCTTGTCAAATAAAAAACGGCAGAAAATCCTCGCAAAATGTATTGTTCACGTTTTATTCATAATTCATAATTATTCACAAACAGACATGTACTTTGCATATGCCTCATCCCACGCATTTGTATCCTCCGGCTGATATTCAACAGAAGGGAAGGATTTTCTGACAATTTCCCTGGCATCCTTTATACCTTTAAGCTCCTTAAGGGCTATAAGCTGGCATAGGATGTTGCCTGTCGCTGTAGCTTCCACCGGACCTGTAATAACGGGTCTTCCTATTGCATTGGCTGTGTACCTGCACAGCAGGACATTCCTTGATCCGCCCCCCACTATATGAAGCAGAGGAAGTCTATATCCCGCGATCTCTTCAAGGCCTTCGACAGCCGACCGGTATTTCATTGCAAGACTCTCCATGACACATCTGACAATACTGCCCTTGCTTTCCGGGACCGGTTGCCCGGAATCCCTGCAATATCCGGCAATTTTTTCAGGCATTCCTCCCGGAGTAAAAAAGATATCATCGTCAACATCAATAAAGCTTCTGAAAGGCTCCGCATCTGAGGCCATATCCTCCAGTTCATCAAAGCTCAGAGGCACGTCTTCTTTATCCCAGGCCCGTTTACATTCCTGATGTATCCAAAGGCCCATAATATTTTTAAGCAGCCTTATTGTCCTGTTGAATCCGCCCTCATTAGTATAGTTATATTTGTATGCAGAATCGCTCAGTACAGGCTTATCAGATTCGATCCCGAGAAGCGACCATGTCCCGCTGCTTAAATAAGCAAACTTTCCGCCTGATCCCATTCCTGCCGGAACTGACATCACCGCGCTGCCTGTATCATGTTCAGCGACAGCAATGACAGGTATCCGTTCAATCCCAAGCTCTTCAGCAACATTTCCCGAAATTTTGCCTGCAATCGTTCCAGGCTGGATAATACCGGCAAACAGATTCCTGTCAAATCCAAGAGCTGATATCAGCTTTTCCGACCAAGTCCCGCTTACTGCATTAATCAGCTGAGAAGTACTTGCAATGGTATACTCGCTGTTTTTTTCTCCGGTAAGGAAATAAGCGAAAAGATCAGGCATAAAGAGCATCTTATCTGCCGCCTCCAACTCAGGTCTTCGGGACAGTTTCATTGCAAGCAGCTGGAAAATGGTATTAAATTTCAAGAACTGTATGCCCGTAATCTTGTATATTTCTTTAAGCGGAAGAATCTCAGCCGCTTTTTCCATAATCCCATCAGTTCTTGCATCTCTGTAGTGGTATGGCATGCCAATAAGGTTGCCTGAAGGCCCGATCAGGCCAAAATCGACCCCCCATGTGTCTATGGCCATGCCTGCGATGTCGCCATGTCCGCCTTTCAGTGCCTTAAGCAATCCCTGCTTCATCTCATGATACAGTCTCAGCGTATCCCAGTAGAAGCTGCCTGCGGCCATTACCGGATCATTCGCAAACCTGTGTATATCCTCAAGAGCTATCTTCTCTCCGTCATAAGTCCCAAGGACAGCTCTTCCACTGCTTGCTCCATAATCAAATGCCAGCACTTTCAACATATTCAGGTCCCTCCGGAACAAAATTATATAAACTGTTTATCAGGCTGTTTTATCAAGCCACTTTACAAGGCAATCAACCTCTGCCCGCCGTATGATTAATCGTAACATACGGCTTCATTGTATTCAAGGCATCGCCTCTCCTTTTAAATGCATTTTATATTTGGCTGCCAATGATATTTTAAACACATTTTTTAATAGGCATCGATGATCTGCCAATGATACTGCTATATGAAAATTTCCCGAAAATGCAGCAGCCTGATGACTTCCCGAATGTAAAAAACATGTACGGCGAGATTGAAATTTGCCGAAAATCCCCGAAAAACGTCGTAAATCGCCCAAATCAGGCATTTATCCTTGACATGTCATTATACAGGTTGCTATAATTATGATTTTTGACAAATCATCGCCTTTGTGATACAATTGTCAAAACTGCAAGCGAGGTGATTTATTTGATAGAAAAGACCGACTTGTTTCAGGTAAAGAGAGACATACAGAGCTTCATCGGCGAGAAAGTCCAGCTTAAAACAAACAAGGGCAGAAAGAAATCATTTATCAAAGAAGGGATCCTTGAGAACACATATCCAAGTATTTTTGTAATAAAGTTCGAGAATGAATTTGATATGATAAGAAGAGTATCTTACAGCTATACAGATGTATTGACAAAAGCGGTTGAGATGGTAGTATTCAAAGATAATCAAAGAATACAGGTGAGCTGACCGCCTTCTCCTTCGTACCTGAAGAAGAAAACTTTCATTCCGAAACAGAACTTACAAACAGAAAAGGAAAGGCCGCCCAGACAGGCGGCCTTTTATTATTCAGCAAAACATGGCAAACAAACATGGCAAAAACAAACATGGCAAAAACAAAGTTTGAAATAATAATGTATTTTGTATATAATACATCAGAGAAGCAATGTGGCATGTAACCCTTATTTCCCAGTAATTTCGTCGACCTTAGGCCATGTTGTTCCGCTAATACACTCGCCGGGAGAAAAAATACATTTTAGAACAATATGATGAAAACACAAAAATGGCCGAAGTAAAAAAGCTTAATAAAATAACACTGAGGGCAGAAGCAAAAATAAACCTCTCGCTTGATATCCTGCGTAAAAGGCCTGACGGCTATCATGATGTCGAAATGATCCTGCAATCTGTAGACCTGAGCGACATAATTGACATGGAAAAAGCCGAAAAGGGCATTGAGATCCTGTGCGGTCTGGAAACTATACCTTCTGACAGGCGCGGTGATCCTGCATTTAATACCGCATGGAAAGCAGCCGACATCCTTATGAAAAGGTATGGTATAAAAGGAGGCGTACGTATAAGCATCAATAAGAATATCCCGGTCTCTGCCGGGCTTGCCGGCGGCAGCTCAGACGCAGCCGCAGTTCTCAAAGGCATAAATATTCTTTACGAACTTGGGCTTGACCGTGAAGCCATGAAAAATGCCGCAGCATGCGTAGGCTCTGATGTGCCCTTCT
Source organism: Eubacteriales bacterium (assembly GCA_028717405.1). Classification (GTDB taxonomy): domain Bacteria; phylum Bacillota; class Clostridia; order JAQUNY01; family JAQUNY01; genus JAQUNY01. The sequence continues at coordinate 15,791 of JAQUNY010000010.1, read as the reverse complement.
GTATCGAAGGCGGCACAGCGTTTGCCGAGGGTACTGGGACACGTCTGAGGCAGCTGCCCCCTCATGAAGGCTTCAGTCTGCTTATTGTCGCGCCCTGTTTCGAGGTAAAAACCTCCTGGGCATACGCCGGATTTGATTCTGCCGGCCTCCCTGTCTCAGAGAGACCCGACACAAATTTATTGATCGATGCTCTTTCACGATCCCAAACAGCTCTTATGGCCGCAAATATGAAAAATGTCCTTGAGTCGGTGACTGCTGCCGAATACCCGCTGATTCGTTTATTAAAAAAATCATTGACAGAATGCGGGGCTCTTGGCAGTATTATGAGCGGAAGCGGTCCCTCTGTATTTGGCATTTTCGAAAACAGGTCAACTGCAGAAAAGGCGGCAAAGCAGATAGAAAGCATTCTTAATGAGGAAAACCTTTCTGCCGGGCAGGAAGGCGGCGTCGCTGCGGCATATTTCGTAACACAAACAACCTGTGCTTCCGGCTTGACCAATAACGACAGCATTGCGGACAAAAGTACCTTTATCGGTAACAACAAAGCTGCCGATGACACCAGCCTTCCGGAGGAATGAGAGATCAGTAAGAGCTCAGGCGGATTTATCTGCTTTGTTTGATACAAAAATTTTAGAAGGATATAATCAACTGAAACAGGAGGAACATAATGAAGGGAAGACTTGCAAAAATAGACCTTAATAACTATAAACCCCTGAGGGAAATAGTATTTGAAACTCTTCGCGAGGCGATAGTAACTGGCGGGCTGAAGCCCGGCGAAAGGCTGATGGAGGTGCATCTTGCCGCAAAAATGGGAGTCAGCAGGACTCCCGTCAGGGAAGCCATCCGCAAACTTGAGCTGGAAGGCCTCATAACAATGACTCCGCGGAAAGGAGTTCATGTCTCAGGCCTGTCTGAAAAGGAAATAATAGATGCGCTTGAAGTGCGCACTGCGGTTGAAGGCCTTGCCGCTTCTCTTGCCGCGTCGAGAATATCTCCCGAAGAGCTCAGGGAGCTAAAAAAGACAGGAACCCAGTTTAAATCATATATGGATAAAGGGAACCTGCAGGGCCTGGTGAAAAAGGATATTGAATTTCATGACATTATTTACCAGGCAACAAAAAACGACAAACTTATTCAGATTTCCAGCAGCCTCAGAGAACAGGTGCAGCGCTTCAGAATAATCTACATAAAGGATTTCAGCAGCCAGAATGATCTCAGCAGCGAGCATGCAGAAATCCTGAAGGCGATATCTTCTCATGACTCTGCCCTTGCAAAAAAGGTTGCCGAAAGTCATATTATAAATCAGCAAAATGCCCTGATAAAAGCCCTTGAAACCGACTCATCTCTGTAAGGCACAGGATGCAGGATCCGGGCAAAAATCTGTCGGAAGCACAAGAGGAAGCGACAAGGTCGAAAGGCGTCAAACTATGTGGTATAAAGAGTTTCTCAACATTTACAAAGCCGGCATATCGCATGTTTTTCTTTTTCACTTCAATGTAAGGGATCTGGCAGACAATCACCGGAATCTGGACAGGTACATCCATGATGAATTTATACTACCCAGGAAGTTTGCCGCCGTGGCTTTCTATGATATTTCACAGGGCTTGCGTTTCATGGATAAGGATATGGAGCGTGAATTTTCAAAAATCACCCGCAATGAAGCCGACGGGCTTTTTAATGCTGCCCCTTCAAAACTTTTCCCCTATCTGGACCTGCTTCTCATGAATACACGTACAGTTCTTTTTATTGACCATGCAGACAAACTACTGCCCTCCGGAGACGTTTCCTCAATGTCCTTTGAAGAACGATCTGCGCTTATCAGGATATGTGAATGGTCAGTCAACCGGCGCATATCTTCCTCGGGAAGCGCAATATTCCTTATGGCCGACAGCCTTGAGGATGTCAACAGAGATGTGCTTAAATCTTCATATAAAATAGAGCCTGTAATAGTAAACCTTCCCGACGAAAAAGAACGCAGGGAATATATCGAACATCTTTTTTGCCATCTCCCGCCTTCCCAGACAACTCCGGGGCCTGATGCTGAAACAGCTGCAGTGATGGATCCGGATAAGCCCGTGAATATTTCCGGCGAAATATCAAAAGAGCCTCAGCTTTCCTCTCTTCTCAAGGATATCACCCCTTCTGTATTTGCCAAAATGACCTCAGGCCTCAGCAGGAAATCCATCAGGGATATCAAGCTGCGGGCAGAGGCCGAGGGAATCCCTGTCAGCTTTGATTTCATAAAAGAGAAAAAGCATTCGGTATTAAAAAAGGAATTCGGTGATGTGCTTGAATTTGTCTATCCCGAATATGGTTTCGAGAGTGTCGGCGGCATGGACAAGGCAAAAAACTATCTGATAAGAAATATTGTCCAGCCCATCAGAAAAGGCGACCTGCGTCGGGTCCCCATGGGAATAATGTTCTGCGGGCCGTCGGGCACCGGCAAGACCCTTCTGGTCTACGCCCTGGCCAAAGCAAGCGGATTCAACTGCGTCAGGATAGATATGTCAAGGATACTGGGGCAATATGTGGGCGAGAGCGAGAAAAATTTCAAAAAATGCCTTCTGGGAGCAAAATCCCAGGAGCCTGTAATAGTTTTTGTAGACGAGATCGACACTGCATTCAGGAGAGGCGAAAACGAAGACAGCGGTGTAAGCCGCAATATTTTCAGCGAATTCCTCCAGTTCGCAGGCGATGCTTCCAACCGCGGCAAAGTTATCTTTGTAGCAGCCACCAACAGGCCTGACCTTCTTGACCCGGCCCTTAAGCGTGCCGGAAGATTTGATAAAAAAATCCCGGTCCTTATGCCTGAAGAAGACGAGCGGGCTGTGATTTTTGAAATAATGGTGAGAAAATATAAATTTGAGACAACGATTACGGATTATATGCCTTTCGCAGCCAGGACCGAAAATTATACGGGCGCCGAAATCGAGACAGTTGTGCGCAAGGCTTATGAGCTGGCGAATGATGATGACAGCGAAGGCAACACGCTCACCACTGAAATACTTCACGATGCCATATCAAGATGCCGCCCCGTTACACGCCAGATAGAATTCATGACCATGCTTGCAGTCGAGGAATGCGACGATATGGACCTCCTTCCGGAAAGGTATGCATCCATGAAAGCACAGCAACCCTGACAAGACAAGACTGAATTACTGTGTTTACATTTATGCCGCAATGATATAAATTATACTTATGGATTACGGTTGTCGAGATACAGACCTGTCGACAAGCGTCGACGGACCAGGAGGCATGGACAAGTTCCGATATACCTGGTTTTTCGGTTTTGCCGCGTCGCCGTATCCAATATTTCCCGAATGGAGGATTTGATATGGGTCTTTTTAGAAGAATTGGCGCTTTGATAAGGGGATTTTTCCGCAAACTGGTAGGCGGTATGGAGGACAGCAATCCCGATTTGCTTTTTGAAGACATAAGGGGACAGATAGAAAAAGCCCGTAAGGAAGCCGAGCATCAGATAGTTGAAATACAAACCAGCGCCGAGCTGATAAAAATCGAGATGGGCACATCCGACAGGAATCTCAACCTGATAAGGTCCAGGATCGACGCAGCGCAGAAGCAGGGCGACAAGGAACTGCTTGTAGAACTGCTGATGCAGGAAGAGGAATACCAGTCGAACTACGAAACCCACAAGGCCACCTACGATACCGCAACGGCCGAGGTCAACAAAATCAGGGCAGATTACAAAATATTCGAGTCGGAGATGAATTCCAGGCTGAACGAGCTCAAGACCCTTAAATCTCAGTCAAAAATGGCGACCCTCCGCGAAAATATCAATTCGCTCAATGCAAAATATACAGCCAAAAGCAACAAAGTCGGGGAAGTTACTGAAAGTATGGACAGGGCAAGAGAGCTTGTCAACCGCAAGACTGCGCGCGCAAATGCGGTAGAGTCGCTCAATGATACAAATACCGAGCTGAAACTTAAAAGGCTGGATATGAACTCGGCAAGAGAAAGGGCAAAGCTTCGGGCTGAAGCAATGCTTACGGGCGACGGAGAAGGTTTTGAGGTCAAAGAGAAAATTTCCAAACCCGCAGATAATTAAGAACAGCCCGGAACAAATAATATAGAAGATGAAAAAAAATTTACTGATCAGTTCACTACTGTCTGTGAGAAACGTCAGCATATTGGTCCTGTGCCTCATAGCCTCCGGACTTATTTTGCGCATACCTGCCCTTGCAGGGAGCTCATTATTGAAGGCCATTATTTATAGCTCCTGTTTTGCCGCATATATCGCCCTTGTGATCCAGAGCCTTTCCAGTAAAAGCTTTCATGAAAAAACAGAACGCAAAATGAAGATCGATAACATAAAAGAGCTTAACTACAGGGCAAAGAGGCTTTTTTACGATGTGAGGAACACCGCCGACAACAGGCACTATCTGAAGATGCGCAAGGTAATGGAAGATAAAAACAGCATTTATGAGTCCTTTTTTAACGGTGAATATGATCCGATCAAAGAGAGGATACTTACACAGGCGCTGAATCTGACAGTATCATATATCAGTATCCTGAAAAATTATACAATCCGCCTGAAAGAGCTGACAGAGGAAAATACCGGCGAGATAACGGAAAGAATCAGGCAAAACCGGCTCAAGTCGGCATATATCAAAGATCCTGTTGCTCTTGGTGATCTCAATGAAGCAATTACCATGGACGAGGGTACCATTGAAAGGATCAGCGCCGAGAAAAAGGAGCTTGTCGGCATTGACTCGAAACTTGATCACATTGAAGGCGTCGTTGCCACCTTCAGACACAGGATGCTCTCAAACATAGATTCGGAAGACCTGCTCGAGAAAACTGAAAACATTATAAATGAAGCCTCTGCGCTAAGCAATGCAATCACTGAACACAGGAAGCATAAACTCGGCGCAAGGCTGTAACATACCGGCATTATTATTAAAACGGAGAGCCCATGGAAATCCTTTGCGGTACAGATATCATAGAAATAGCCAGAATTGAAAAATCAATAAACAACCTCGGAGACAGCTTCCTGAAACGTATATTTACCGACACAGAAATCAATTATTGCGAATCCCGTAAAAATGCCAGATTTGAAAGCTACGCGGCAAGGTTCGCAGCCAAGGAAGCAATTATTAAAACACTGAACGCCGGCAGGGATCCGCATATTAACTGGCATGAAATGGAAATTGGCAAAGATGACTCCGGGCGTCCCTACCCCGTATTAAGCGGCCATGCAGCTGCTCTGGCTTCGGGACTCGGCATTACAGGTCTCTCCCTCAGTCTGTCCCATTGCAGAGAATACGCAACAGCTGTAGTTTGCGCGATTGCAGCAAAGTCATGAAAAATGAGGTCCCCGCTGATGAAAACTCTTACCTTCCTGAAAACACATATAATACACCCGGTTCTGAACCTTGAAAGCGCCATTCAGGATAAGGCAGGAAAATCAAGCCACCTCCTGTTCTACGCCGGGGGCATCATTCTGGCCATATTGCTGCGGATACTGCTTTTTGATTTTGAGACCCTTGATTATCAGAATTTTTTAAGCCCCTGGTATGATTTCATAAAGGAAAACGGAGGTTTTCCTGCTCTGGGCAAGGATTTTTCAAATTACTCCCCTCCATATCTTTATTTACTCCTTCTTGCTGTTTATCTTCCGCTAAAAAAGCTTTACGCCATAAAGCTCATCACTGTGCTTTTTGATATCGCTGCCGCTGTGCTTGTGTTCTTGATCGTCAGGCGAAAATACCGTTCATTTGTGATCCCGGCGGCGGCGTCCCTTGTTTTCCTTTTTACCCCGACAGTATTTATCAACAGCTCGATGTGGGGGCAGTGCGACATCATTTTTACCTTTTGGATACTGGCCTCGGTTCTTTTTCTTATCCGCAGAGATTATCTTAAGGCATTCATTTTTTTCGGAATTGCTTTTTCGTTCAAGCTTCAGGCTGTTTTTTTCCTGCCTGTATTTGCCATACTGTATTTCAGAAGGCGCTTCCCATTCTGTTATTTTTTCATCATCCCTGCGGTCTACATCATACTGTCTGTTCCCTGCCTTATAGCCGGCCGTCCTTTTGTGGAGATATTGGGCATTTACACTGAACAAACCTCAGTATACCAGTGGCTGACAATAAACGCTCCAAGTGTATACCAATGGGTCTCGGCTTATACTGATATGATAAACACTGCTGCAGTGGTATTCTGTGCCGCGGTGCTCCTTTTTACAGGCTTTATATGTTCAAGAGCCCTGAAAGATGATAAGGGAGACAATATTATCAGGCTTTCCCTCCTGTCTCTCCTCATAGTCCCATTTTTGCTTCCTCAGATGCATGAGAGATACTTTTTCCCGGCCGATGTACTTTCGGTAATATATGCGTTTTATTTCCCGAAATATTTCTACGTCCCTGTGCTTGTAGTCCTTTCATCATATTTCAGTTATTACAATTACCTTTATTCCGGCCATGAACCGGTAATAAAGCTTTCATGGCTGGCACTTGTACTTCTTGTTTCAATAATCATAGTTTGCAGAGAGATGTATCTGAACAGCTTCGGGGTTAAAATTAAAGACCGGCTTCGGAATTAGATTAGAAACGGGTTCCGATTTATAGTAAACACAGCAATCAAAGTTTACAGTAATAAAAAACCGCGGATAAGCCGGCTCAGTGCAGGCCATCCGCGGTTTTTTACATGTTCTGTGTTATTTCTTATGCTTCCGCCATCTTTTTGTATTTCTCATATCTCTCGGCGGCATCTTTTTCAGCTTTTTTAAACAGCATCTCTGCCCTGTCGGGGAATGTGAGCGTCAGTGATGAATATCTGACTTCTCCCATCAGGAAGTCTCTGAAAGAAGCGGTTGGCTCTTTTGAATCCAGTATAAACGGGTTCTTGCCCTGCTCTTTAAGCTCCGGATTATACCTGTAAAGATGCCAGTATCCTGCTTCAACAGCTCTTTTTTCCTCAAGCTGCGTATTGCCCATACCCGCTTTCAGACCGTGGTTGATACAGGGCGCATATGCAATTATCAGCGAAGGCCCTTTATAATTTTCAGCTTCAGTCAGGGCTTTAACAAGCTGGTTCTGATTTGCTCCCATCGCCACCTGCGCAACATATACGTATCCATATGTTGCAGCCATCATACCAAGATCCTTTTTCTTTGTCGATTTGCCTGCCGCTGCAAACTGTGCGACAGCACCGGTAGGAGTTGATTTGGATGACTGGCCGCCTGTGTTTGAGTACACTTCTGTGTCAAATACAAGTACATTGACATCTTCGCCGGAGGCAAGGACATGATCCAGCCCGCCGTAGCCTATGTCATAAGCCCATCCATCACCGCCGAATATCCACTGTGACCTCTTGACCAGGTAGTCTTTCCTGTCGGTTATCTCTTTCAGTATTTTTACTGCTTCAGGATTTCCGCCTTTGTAGGAGGCTATTGCAGCCAGAAGGTCTGCCGAGGCTTTTCGTGATCCCTGCGCGTCGAACATTGCAGCTATCCACGCCTCTGCGGCAGTTTTGATTTCTGCCGGGCCATCGAGGTCTGCAGCTTCTTTGCAGAGCAATGCAATCTTGCTGCGGATCTGGCCTACTCCCAGGAACATACCGAATCCATATTCGGCATTGTCTTCAAACAGGGAATTTGCCCACGCCGGTCCTTTACCCAGATGATTGACAGTATATGGCGTAGAGGGTGCGCTTCCGCCCCATATGGATGTGCATCCCGTGGCGTTGGCGATCATCATCCTGTCACCAAAGAGCTGTGTCACAAGCTTCGCATAAGGCGTTTCCCCGCATCCCGCACATGCGCCGGAGAACTCAAGCAGAGGCTGCTCGAACTGGCTTCCCTTGACAGTTGAGATATTCAGCGGATTTTCCTTGACGGAAAGCTTCATTGTGTAATCCCAGTTTTCCGCCTGTGCATACTGGGTCTCAATCGGCTTCATCGTAATCGCCTTTTCCTTCGCGGGGCAAACCTGCACACAATTTCCACAGCCGGCGCAATCAAGCACTGAAACCTGTATCCTGAAGCTGTAGTTTTCGAAGCCTTTGCCTATGGCTTTCTTTGCCGTGAATCCCGAAGGTGCGTTCTTCAATTCATCGGCATCAAGAAGGAACGGCCTTATGGATGCATGCGGGCAAACATATGCGCACTGGTTGCATTGAATGCATTTGTCGATATCCCATTCCGGAACATCTATAGCTACGCCTCTTTTCTCAAACTTCGTGGTCCCGGCCGGGAAAGTACCGTCCTCTCTGCCCTTGAACGCGCTGACAGGGAGCTTGTCACCTTCCTGTCTGTTCATTACCTCAGCTATTTTGCAGACAAAGCCTTCAACTTCTCCGCAATCAGGCTTTGTGGCATGGCTTGCTGCTTTATCCTCAGCATTTGCCCATCCTGAAGGCACAGTAACTTTCTTAAGAGCTTCGATTCCTTTGTCAACGGCCAGGTAGTTCATGTTGACAATTTTTTCGCCTTTCCTTCCATATGAATCTACGATAGCTTTTTTCATATATTTTACTGCGTCATCGATAGGTATTATCTTCGCCAGCTTAAAAAACGCGGCCTGCATAATCATGTTTATCCTTGAGCCGAGGCCTATTTCCTTGCCTATGCCAATACCGTCTATTGTGTAGAATTTTATATCATGCCGGGCAATATACCGCTTCATCGCAGCCGGGAGCTTTTCTTCAAGCTCTGACTCATCCCACGGACAGTTGAGCAGGAATGTGCCGTTATCTTTTATGTCTGATATCATGTCATATTTATCTATATATGATAGATTGTGGCAGGCCACGAAGTCCGCCCTCTTTATGAAATAAGTGGATTTTATCGGCTTATGTCCGAATCTGAGGTGTGAAATCGTTATGCCTCCTGATTTCTTGGAGTCATATGCAAAATATGCCTGGACATACATGTCGGTATGGTCGCCTATGATTTTGATGGAATTTTTGTTTGCCCCGACTGTGCCATCAGATCCCAGCCCCCAGAACTTGCAACTGACAGTGCCTTCAGGGGTAACATCGATCTCCTCACCGACAGGAAGCGACAAATTAGTAACATCGTCGACGATCCCTATCGTAAAATGGTTCATGGGTTTTGCTGCTTTGAGGTTTTCGTATACTGCAATCATCTGCGCCGGAGTCGTATCTTTTGAGCCAAGGCCGTATCTGCCTGCCAGTATCCTCGGGCTGTCCTTTTTCCCTGTAAACGCAGTGCATACATCCTGGTAAAGAGGCTCGCCTATGGCTCCGGGCTCTTTTGTCCTGTCAAGAACCGCGATGCTCTTCACTGTCGCAGGGATGCTCTCAAGAAACCTTTCAACCGAAAATGGCCTGTAAAGCCTTACTTTAACAAGGCCTACCTTTTCGCCTTTGCTCATCAGATGGTCGATAGTCTCTTCAATAGCGTCGCAGGCGGAGCCCATCGCGATTATTATGCGGTCGGCATCAGGAGCTCCATAGTAATTGAAAAGGCCGTATTTTCTTCCCGTGATCCGGCTGATTTCTCCCATGTATTTTTCAACAATTGCCGGCAGCTCATTATAACAGGTGTTGGAAGCTTCCTTTGCCTGGAAGAATATGTCCGGGTTCTGAGCAGATCCTCTGAGTACCGGATGCTCAGGGCTTAAAGAATTATCCCTGAACTTTTTCAGAGCTTCTTTGTCCAGTAATTTTTCAAACTCGCTGTAGTCAATGACCTCGATTTTCTGCACTTCGCTTGAAGTCCTGAATCCATCGAAGAAATGCAGGAACGGCACCTTGCCTTTAATTGCGCTGAGATGCGCTACAGCAGCCAGATCCATGATTTCCTGTACATTGCCTGATGCAAGAAGCGCGAAACCGGTTTGCCTGCATGCCATTACGTCGGAATGATCTCCGAAAATCGAAAGCGCATGCGCGGCTATCGCACGTGCACTGACATGTATAACTCCCGGCAGAAGTTCGCCGGCGATTTTATACATGTTTGGTATCATGAGAAGGAGGCCCTGCGATGCCGTAAATGTCGTCGTAAGGGCTCCCGCAGCCAGAGAACCATGCAAAGCTCCTGACGCGCCTGCTTCTGACTGCATTTCGACCACATTAACTTCCTGTCCGAACATGTTTTTTAATCCGTTCGCCGCCCATTCGTCAACAGCCTCAGCCATTGATGATGAAGGGGTTATGGGGTATATCGCAGCCACATCCGTAAATGCGTACGCTACGTGCGATGCCGCGGTATTTCCGTCCATTGTTTTCATTTTTCCTGCCATAAAAATATTTCACTCCTTTTATAAGCGTCTGCCGGTTTTTGAGAGGCTCTGCCTCCACTCTTCCGCCCGTCCGCACTAAATTTAAATAAACACCTTACTACTTAAAACCTTGCTTCTAAACACCTTACTCCAGCGACAAGTCCGCCTGGTTCCAGGCAAAAGCACATTACTCCCGAGAACAATCCGCTCTTCGTCTGAAACAAAATACACAAGCTGACAGCCCTATCATTATAACAATTTATATGTCAATTGAAAAGGTTTTTCGCCAGTTTTGTTTTTTGTATACAACATCATTAAAATATCTCAGCACGGCGCCCGACGACAGCTGTCTGAATCTTCCCCAGTCGTTCCATCTGCCCTGAACCGATCCCAGCTTCCCTACCATCTCCTGAAATTCAGCGATGTTCCCGGCATCCAGCTCTCTTACCCCGCCGATTTCATTATCTGTTGCATCGCTCATTAGCCTGCCGCCCGTTTCTGCAGCGATAAAAATATGTGAAGTAAAGTTGAAGTTCTCCCTGCCACAGACAAATCTGATGTTCAAAACCTCTATCAGCTCAGGAGCGGCTATTTCGAGTCCCAGCTCCTCTTTGACCTCTCTTTGTACTGCAGAGACCGGATCTTCTCCCTTTCCTGTTCCTCCGGATGGTATTCTGTATACCCCCTCAGGATATCCGTCGCACGTGACCGCAATGATTTTGCCATTTGGACGTATCACTGCGAAAACAACTTCGCCTGTTCTGCCATTATCATAGCCCTTTTTCATCTTGTTATAGAAATCGTGCGTTTCAAGGCTGAGTATAACATCCCTGACAGATGCACAAATCTCAGACGGATTCAATGAAATACGCCCTCCCGTTTTTTGATCATCCTGATATCATCGCCGACAAATCTTAATATATGAAAATTTCCAATTATTCTTGAAGCAATCCTTTCATCATAGTACTCATAGAGGTCCCTGACACCCATATTGGATGAAATAACAGTCTTGTAAGGTTTGGCATTCCGCCTTCCGCCGACTATTATCCCGTCATTCTCCTTTTGGAATGTATCTCCCGCAAGTACATCTCCCAGACCTGAATACCCTTCATTTCTTTCAAGCCTCCCGCTCCTGAAATTGAGCAGGTTCAGCAATTCTGAGAATTTTGAACTGCTTGGCGCCTCAGTCCCCAGATCATCTATTATGAGCAGATCAGCTTTGTAAAGAAAATCATATTCATTCCTGTCGAATGATGCATCCCCGGCATAGTTCATCCTGTACCTTGCTATTACATCAAACATTTTCGGCGCACTGTAGTAAAGCACGGTATGCTTCCTTCTGAGCAGCTCATGGCCAACACATCCAGCCATGAAGCTCTTGCCGACTCCGGCCGACCCGCTGAAGAAGAGATTGCCCAAAGAAGGATCGTCAAAATTTTCAATGAAATCCAGACAAACGTCCCTGATCCTGAGGATATTTTCTCTTGGACTTATCGCAGGAGCAGGCACGGCCGGCGTGGAAGACGCGGCAGGTGTAGTAGATGCGGCAGACCCGCTGGCTGGCTGGCTGGCATGCGGGGCGGCAAACTGACTGGCTGGCTGCCGGTTGGCGGATGGTTCTGTAGAATGGCTGCCAGTCAGGCCGTCAGGTGAAGCAGCGGCAGATACTCCCCCTGTGTTTACTTCTGCCGAAACCGGGTAGTAATTCTCATTAAAATTTCTGAAAAGGCAATCCCTGAGGCTTTTTAAATTTGAGAGCTCATAAAGTAATTTCTGCCTCATCTCGTTGTAACATACACACTTAACTGTATTGCCGCCATCTTCCACATATCCTGTGTCCCTGCACAACCTGCATTTATAAAGCGTCCTTATTTTCCCGGCGCCATATCCTGCGGATGTTATAAGGTTTTCTCTTTTCTTCCTGAGAGCGTCCATTTCTCTCTCTATGGGTCCTGCAGAAGGTGCATTTCCTGTAGCAGCCTTTTCCCCGGCCATTCCCTTTTCCGAAGCAAGCACTGACTCTGCCAGTTTCAATCCCAGCAGTCCTATTTCCCTGTCTATCTCCATCAGGCCTTCAACTTCCCTGTATATTCTGGCCTGAAGACTTCTGTAAGCTTCATTTGCAGCCTTGATGCGCCTTTTATATTCATTTAATATTATCTCATTAACATATTCTTCCATTTATTCGGATAAATTCTCCTGTAAGTCTTGATTATTCGTATGCGTTTCACTGTTGTCCTTTTTATCATCCGGTTTTGCCTGTATTCCGGAGTTCTCCTTTTTCCCGGTTTTACCTGCCCCTACATTAAAGTAAAGGCTTTCCAAATATTCATCTTCATATTTTCTGGCTGAGTAATTTGTCTTTTGCGGTATGCCCCTTCCTGTGCCCTTTACAGTGACCTTCCCGGGAAAAGAACCCGTGCCTGTGTTTAAGCCCTGCACGTTTTCATGCGATCCTCCGGCAGCCAGATCCTTCCCTTTTTCTGTAAAAGAACTCTCAAAAGCTTTTATTTCGGCTTCAGCTTCTTCTGTTGTCCTAATCCCCTTTTCATGCCACTCGCTCAGTATCCTGTCAATATAGCGGAAGCTGGGATTGGTTTTTGCGACAGTTTTTTTCATAGCTGTTTCAATCATGGCAAAATCATATTTGTATTTCGCAAGCCATTTTTCAAGGATATTTTCTTCATATTCCGTCAGATTTCTGCTGAGTTTGAGCTTTTTAACGATTTTGCCCCTTATGTCCTTGAATTTCTGATATTCCGCGAAGTATGCCTCAAGCTCGAATACAGTTTTGACATTATGGCTTTGCCAGGCTTCAGCCACCTTCTGTATATAGTTTCGCGACAGGGCGTTGTTTTTGCTGCAGTAGGCAAAAAGCATAAACATTACTTCTTCGTCAAAATTGTACCTGTCAAACCAGGCGTCTATATCGGTGTAAAGTGAAGGCGGCATAAGGCCGCTGAAAAATTTGTTGTTAATTGACGTTATTATCTGGCTGCGTTTTCTGTGAAGCTCCCCTGCCTTGACTGCCTGCTCCGGGTCTGAAGTTTCCCTGAGCCTGAACATTTTCTTTATCTGCTTTTCCTTCAGGTCTGCAAGGATGATGGTACTGTCTTTTCTTTCAGCTATTTCAGCCCTTTCCAGATACTCAAAGCATTCCTTTACCCTGACGGGATCGATCTCAAGCTTTTTTGCAATTTCCTCGGCATTGATCCTTTTGCCATATTTGCTGAGGAACAGACAGTGAAGATAAACTTTGGCGAAATCACCCTCCATGGATGGAAGGTATTCTGATATAAAAACATCCGGCACAAGCGTGTCAGAATAAAGAATCGACTTATACGCCTCCAGCCTCATAGGCCCTGTCTTCCTCCTGTGTCTTTACTGCCCTGCTCCTGCATCCTTCCCATCTCTCTCCTGCATGTTCCCGCCTTGCTCTCGCGTATGTTCCTGTCATTATCCCCTGCATCTTTTCCTGTCTTTACGTTCGTTATTAACTTTTTTAAGAGGCGGGCAGTATATGTCCGAACATATTTGATTATATCATATCGCAGAAATTTCTTTGGCAGAAATATCTTTGCTTTTTCAGGCACATTTGCTTTTTCAGGCCGTTTCCTGTGGTAAATAAATATGTTAAAATATGATATGTTTATCTAGTACATAATCGTTACGCGAACATACAATTCACTAAAATAACCGGTATAGGATGAGGAAAATGCTGAAAAATCTTAAAGAAATAATTGAAGGCAACGAATCAAATTATCTTCTGCCGTTTTACTGGCAGCACGGAAATCACAGAGAAAGGATACCGGCTCAAATAGAACGCATCTTCGACAGCGGAGCACGCGCCTTTTGTGTGGAATCAAGGCCGCATAAGGATTTTTGCGGCGACGGCTGGTGGCAGGACATGGATATAATAATGGATGAGGCATCAAAAAGGGGCATGAAGGTCTGGGTCCTCGATGACGACCACTTTCCGACCGGACATGCCAACGGATTGATCGTATCCGGATATCCGGAGCTTCGGAAATGGCAGCTTGCAGAGAAACATGTCGATGTTGTAGGGCCGATGAAAGGCGCGTCACTGTTATTGCCGCTGATTGATGAGGAAAACGAATCACTTATTGGAGTATATGTGTACAGAAGGGACTGTTATGAGGAATTACTCTCAGATGCGCCTCTTACTCTCACAAATAACGTCAGCGGATCATTTCTTTATTGGGATATACCTTCCGGCATATACCGCATTTTCTTCCTTTATAAAACAAGAAAGGGCACAAACCGGCCGGACTATATCAATATGCTGGATCCGGCTTCTGTCGATGTCCTGATCGAGGCTGTTTATGAGCCACATTACAGGCATTACGGCAAGTACTTTGGAAATGTCTTCGCCGGTTTTTTCTCAGATGAGCCAAATTTGGGCAATACAATGTATGGAAGCGGTCAGGCAGGCAGCAATATATATGACAAAAAAATGGGAATGCCCGGCCTGGCACTGCCATGGAGCGATGCAATAACAGAGATGATGGAGGAAACATTGGGATACTCAGCCAAAGGCTGCCTCCCCATACTCTGGTATGATCATGATGATAAGGCCTGCAGATCAGGCTCAGCCTCAGCAGACGGTTCATATTTACCATCCGGCAGGGGGACGGCAGGCACAGATCCCGATACCTTTGTGACAGGGGACATGCGCACTGCCAAAATCAGGTATGCCTATATGGATGCAGTGACTCGTTTGTACCGGGACTCTTTTACAAAACGTGTCGGCGGCTGGTGCCGCAGCCATGGGGTTTTGTACATCGGCCACATAATAGAAGATATGAATTCACACGCCCGGCTGGGATACAGCGCCGGCCACTATTTCAGGTCTCTTGACGGACAGGATATGAGTGGCATGGATATAGTGCTTCACCAGGTCCTTCCCGGTTTTACAAATCTGAAGCATACATCTATAGCATTTGGAGGAATGGTTGATCCGGAATTCAACCACTATGTCCTGGCGAAGCTTTGTTCGTCTATGTCACACATCTATCCCCTCACAAAAGGACGTGCGATGTGCGAAGTTTTCGGCGCATACGGATGGGCAGCGGGCATCCCTATGATGAAGTGGCTTATCGACTTTCTGCTGGTAAGGGGAGTGAATTATTTCGTGCCGCACGCATTTTCTCCCAAATACCCGGATCCGGATTGTCCGCCGCATTTCGGTGCTGAAGGCCATGACCCTCAATTTAAGGGATTTTCAGTGTTGATGAAGTACACTAACAAAATGAGCCACCTTTTTGAAGGCACCCTGCACAGAGCCGATGCAGCTTTGCTATACCACGCCGAGGCCGAGTGGATGACCGGAGACGACTGTATGTTAACCCAGAAACCCGCTAAAAAGCTTTACGACGACCATATAGATTACGACATAATACCGGCTGATGCCTTTACCCGCGCTGAGGATCCTGCAAAAGTAAGGGACGGTAAACTATGCATCGGCAGAGAGCAGTATAACTGCCTGGTCGTGCCATACTCAAAATACCTGCCGGACGGTCTGACAGAGGCACTGGCAAAATTACAGGATCGCGGGCTGAGCATATATTT
>JAQUNY010000009.1 GCA_028717405.1 Eubacteriales bacterium | reverse complement strand
CGTCCATCTGGGCTGCTCCGGTGATCATGTTCTTAACATAGTCGGCATGCCCCGGGCAGTCAACGTGGGCATAATGTCTCTTGTCTGTCTCATACTCGACATGTGCCGTATTGATTGTGATCCCTCTCTCTTTTTCTTCAGGGGCTTTGTCTATCATGTCATACGACATAAAGCTCGCCTTCCCCTGAAATCCCAGAATTTTTGTCATTGCTGCAGTCAGAGTAGTTTTCCCATGGTCAACATGTCCTATTGTCCCGATGTTTACATGGGTTTTGTTCCTTACAAATTTTGCCTTTGCCATTATATAATCTCCTTCCTTTCATCACATGCAGTTTTTAATAGTCTAGAATAAATTATAATTACCTGCTTTTATTACCTGTTTTTATTGTACAACCATTCTATACATTTGCGGATTATATTGCAAGTATGATTTTACTGCACCCCGTCACGTTTTTCAAGACTCTGCCTGGCTGAAACTGGTCAACTTCTCCTGAAGGCTTCTGGGCACTTCCTCATAGTGACTTGTCTGCATAGTGAAAGTCCCTCTCCCCTGCGATCTTGACCGTAAAACAGTAGCATATCCGAACATCTCGGCAAGAGGCACCTTTGAAGAAATCACCTGCTGTCCGCCCCTTGATTCCATGCCTTCGATCTTTCCTCTTCTTGCGCTCAGATCGCCGATAACATCGCCCATATATTCCTCAGGCACATTAACGTCGACCTTCATGATCGGTTCCAGCAATACGGGATCAGCCTTCCTGCAGCCTTCTTTAAATGCAATGGATCCTGCTATCCTGAAAGCCATTTCTGATGAATCAACTTCATGAAATGAACCATCATACAATGTGACCTTGATGTCGATCACCTGATAACCTCCCAGTATCCCGTTATTCATGGCATCCTGGATACCCGCATCTATTGACGGTATATACTCCTTTGGGATGGTCCCCCCGACTATTTTATTAACGAATTCATAACCCGTGCCTTTTTCGCCCGGTTCCATCTCTATCCAGCAATGGCCATATTGGCCGTGGCCTCCTGACTGCCTGACAAATCTGCCCTCGGATTTTACACCCTTCCGTATTGTTTCTCTGTAAGCTACCTGTGGGTTACCGACATTGGCTTCTACCTTAAATTCCCTCAACATCCTGTCTACAATTATTTCCAGATGGAGCTCACCCATCCCCTCGATTATTGTCTGGCCTGTTTCTTTGTCGGTGTGGACTCTGAATGTCGGGTCCTCCTCTGCCAGCTTTTGGAGAGCTATTCCCATCTTTTCCTGTCCCGCTTTAGTCTTAGGTTCAACTGCCACTGAGATTACAGGCTCAGGGAAATCCATGGATTCGAGAATAATTGGGGCATTCTCATCGCAAAGAGTGTCTCCTGTGGTAACTTCTTTTAATCCAACAGCAGCTGCAATGTCTCCGGAATAAATCATGTCGGCATCTTCCCTGTGGTTCGCATGCATCAGAAGTATCCTTCCGATTCTTTCCTTGCGGTCCTTTGACGAATTAAGAACATAAGAACCGCTGCTCAAAGTACCTGAGTACACTCTGAAGAAGCAGAGTTTGCCTACAAATGGGTCAGTCATTATTTTAAATACCAGTGCGGAAAAAGGCGCTTCGTCTGTTGCCGGGCGGGCTTCGTCGCTGTCCTCCATCTCCGGCACCATGCCCCTTATGGAGGGTACATCAAGCGGGGACGGGAGGTAATCAACGACAGCATCCAACAGCCTCTGAACACCTTTGTTTTTATAAGAAGACCCACATGTGACAGGCGTCATTTTAACGTCTACAGTAGCCTTCCTTATAGCAGACTTAAGCTCAGCTTCCGTGATCTCAGCGCCTTCAAAATACTTTGCCATGAGATCGTCATTCTGATCAGCAACCGCTTCAATAAGCTGCGTCCTGTAATTTTCAGCCTCGGCTTTCATTTCATCAGGCACATCTGTTTCCTCTATGATCTTGCCCATATCGTCAAGATACATGAATGCCTTCATCCTGACAAGGTCGATTATGCCTTTAAAGCTGTCTTCTTTCCCGATAGGGAGTTGAATGGCAACTGCGTTGGTCTTCAGGCGATCTCTCATCATTCTGATACAGTTGTGAAAATCCGCGCCCATTATATCCATCTTATTCACATATGCAATCCTGGGCACCCTGTATTTATCTGCCTGGCGCCAGACAGTTTCAGATTGCGGCTCAACGCCTCCCTTCGCACAGAAAAGGGTTACCGAACCGTCAAGGACTCTCAACGATCTCTCGACTTCTACCGTAAAGTCAACATGACCGGGTGTATCTATTATATTGATCCTGTTACCGTTCCATTGTGCAGTGGTTGCAGCCGAGGTAATGGTAATGCCTCTTTCCTGCTCCTGTTCCATCCAGTCCATGGTTGCTGCGCCTTCATGGACTTCTCCGATCTTATGCACCCTGCCGGTATAATAGAGTATACGCTCGGTTGTAGTTGTCTTGCCAGCGTCTATATGTGCCATTATGCCTATATTTCTTGTGTTAGCCAAGCTGAACTGCCTGGGCATATTGCCCTCCTTCTTTCTGCCGTATCATGCCGACCGGTCTCTGCAGCAGATGCAGACCTGCCGAAGCATAGCCTGCTTCTGCAGACAATTCCTGCTGATCCGTGTTTGCAGAATAATCACCGGTACCCTCCTCCGGCTGATATTACCATCTGTAGTGCGCAAACATCCTGTTGGATTCCGCCATTTTATGAGTGTCTTCTTTTTTCTTATATGCATTGCCCAGATTGTTGGATGCATCCATTATCTCTCCGGCGAGTCTTTCTTTCATTGTGCGCTCGCTGCGCGTTCTTGCGTAAGATACAAGCCATCTGAGCCCAAGCGTCAAACGCCGTTCAGGTCTGACCTCTATCGGTACCTGGTATGTGGCGCCTCCCACTCTTCTTGCTTTGACTTCCAGAACAGGCATAATATTGTTCATCGCCTGTTGAAATACCTCGAGGGGATCTTTACCTGATTTTTCTTTGATGATTTCAAAAGCATCATAGCAGATCCTTTGTGAAATCCCCTTTTTACCGCTTAGCATAAGCTTGCTGATAAGCTTTGTTACAGTCTTATCATTGTAAAGCGGATCCGGTAAAACATCTCTCTTAGCTATATGTCCTCTTCTTGGCACTCTGCTTCCCTCCTTCTTAATAATATGAGATTATTACAGGTACTCGCAGCATTTCTGCCGCGTCAGTGCTACATATGTCATGTCTATATATAACAGCTTTTCACGCATATTACATTATATATCAAACAACATACCTAAGCACTTCTTAGTATTGCTTAATTGCCTGTGTGCCCGATGTTGTGATTTATTTCACTGCAGCTCCTGCCTTTGGCCTTTTTGCTCCATACTTTGAGCGGCCCTGCATCCTTTTGGCCACGCCCGTCGTATCAAGCTTACCCCTGATTATGTGATAACGTACTCCCGGGAGATCCTTTACCCTTCCTCCTCTTATCATTACTACACTGTGCTCCTGAAGGTTATGACCTATACCCGGAATGTATGATGTTACCTCTATCCCATTTGTCAGCCTTACCCTTGCAACTTTTCTGAGAGCGGAGTTCGGCTTCTTGGGAGTCTGCGTTTTCACAACAGTACAGACGCCTCTCTTCTGGGGGCAATTGATCTCGATCGGCCTCTTCTTGAGGGTATTCATACTTTTCATCAATGCCGGGGCTGTCGATTTTCTGGTCTGTTTCTGTCTTCCTGTCCTGACCAGCTGATTAAATGTAGGCATTATTTCACCTCCTTTCAATAAAAATACTAAAGTATTTTAACACCCGCGACAACCTGTTGTCAATAAAATGGTTGTCTCTTCAGTCATGTATTCACAGGATCTCGCTTTTATTCCGCCGGTGTGACGACCGATATATCCCTGTACCTGTTCATTCCGGTGCCTGCAGGTATAAGTTTGCCGATTATCACGTTTTCCTTGAGACCGATCAGGGGATCTGTTTTTCCTTTTATTGCCGCTTCGGTCAACACACGGGTCGTCTCCTGGAAGGATGCGGCAGAAAGGAATGATTCAGTAGCCAGCGAGGCCTTGGTTATACCCATAAGCGCTCTCTTACCTGTAGCCGGTTTCAGCCCGCTGTCACCGGCTTCTTCTTTGCCGTTTTCATCCGTTTCAGTCTTGCTCTGGCTGAGGCCTTCGAGAAGCCTGCTGTTTTCCTTTTCAAACTCAAACATATCGACCAGGCTTCCCGGCAGCATACTGGTATCTCCTGACTCCTCGATCTTTATTTTTCTCATCATCTGCCTGACAATAACTTCAATATGCTTGTCGTTGATGTCAACGCCCTGGAGTCTGTAAACCTTCTGTACCTCAGAAAGGAGATAACTCTGAACACCTTTGATACCCTTGATTTTTAAAATGTCGTGCGGATTTATGGAACCTTCGGTCAACTCATCTCCGGCTTCAACTATGTCACCGTCAAGACGCTTGATTTTGGATCCATACGGGATCACATATGTACAGCTTTCACCGCTGCCATCAGCAACGATCATTTCCCTCTTCTTCTTTGTTTCACTTATTGTAACTGTTCCGCCTATTTCAGATATTATTGCAAGGCCTTTTGGTTTGCGTGCTTCAAAAAGCTCTTCTACACGCGGAAGTCCTTGTGTTATGTCGTCTCCGGCAACTCCTCCCGTATGGAACGTTCTCATTGTAAGCTGTGTACCCGGCTCGCCTATTGACTGTGCGGCAATAATACCCACTGCTTCGCCGACATTGCATTCTTCCCCGGTCGCAAGACTTGTTCCATAACACTTTGCGCATACTCCATATCTCGAATGGCACGTGAGTATAGACCTTATTTTGACCCTGGTAATCCCGGCTTCAGCTATCCTGCCTGCTTCACTTTCCATTATCATTTTCCCTGCGGCAACTATAACAGAGCCATCAGCAGGATCAATGACATTTTCCAGGGCGTATCTGCCGGTCAGTCTTTCTGTGAGTCCTTCGATCACATCATTGCCGTCCATTATATCAAATACTTCTATACCCTCATCTGTACCACAATCCAGCTCTCTGACGATCACATCCTGGCTTACATCAACAAGCCTTCTTGTCAGGTATCCCGAGTCTGCCGTCCTGATGGCGGTGTCCGCCAATCCCTTTCTGGCTCCGTGTGTGGACAGGAAAAACTCAAGGACAGTAAGTCCCTCCCTGAAGTTTGATTTGATAGGTATTTCAAGCGTTTTACCTGAGGTGTTGGCCATAAGGCCTCTCATCCCGGCCAGCTGCCTGATCTGGCTGATGTTACCCCTGGCTCCCGATTTTGACATCATAAACACAGGATTGAATTTGTCGAGATTATCCATCAGAGCTTTAGTGATATTATCGGTTGTTTCATTCCATGCAGTAATTACAGCCTTATATCTTTCATCTTCCGATATCAGCCCTCGCTTATACTGCTTAACTATACTCTCAATCCTGTTTTTCGTCTCTTCCAGCAGCTTTTCCTTCTGAGACGGCACAACCATATCAGATATACCGATTGTAACAGCACCCTTAGTTGAATACTTAAATCCGAGAGTTTTTATTTTATCAAGTATGATTGCAGTTTCTGTAGTTCCGTTCAGCTTTATGCTTCTCTCGATTATCTTTGAAAGCTCCGGCCGTCCCACAAGGAAATTGATCTCGAGTTCGTTCAGGTTTTCAGGCTTTGTTCTGTCTACAAAGCCAAGATTCTGAGGTATTGCTTCATTAAAGATTATTCTTCCCGGGGTAGCTTCAATTATCCTGGCTACATTTTTGCCTGAATACTTTTTCACTATCCTGACCCTGATTTTAGCGTGCAAGCCGATAAAGCCATTATCATAAGCAAGCAGGACTTCCTCAGGGGACGAAAATGTTTTGCCTTCGCCTGCTTCTCCTTCTCTGTCAATGGTCAGGTAATAACTTCCGAGGACCATGTCCTGAGTCGGTACTGTGACAGGTTTCCCATCCTGTGGCTTCAGGAGGTTGTTTGCAGATAGCATTAAAATTCGTGCCTCAGCCTGGGCTTCTGCAGAAAGTGGCACGTGTACAGCCATTTGATCGCCGTCAAAATCTGCGTTATATGCAGTACAGACAAGAGGATGAAGTTTGAGCGCCCTGCCCTCGACAAGGACAGGTTCAAACGCCTGTATCCCGAGTCTGTGAAGCGTCGGTGCCCTGTTTAGCAGGACGGGATGCTCTTTTATTACACTTTCGAGTACATCCCAAACCTCAGTTCTTACTCTCTCGACCATCCTCTTGGCACTCTTTATATTATGAGCAAGTCCATCATTAACAAGCTTCTTCATTACAAACGGCTTAAACAGCTCGAGAGCCATTTCTTTCGGAAGCCCGCACTGGAATATTTTCAGTTCCGGTCCTACCACTATTACTGAACGTCCTGAATAGTCAACGCGCTTACCGAGCAGATTCTGACGGAACCTGCCCTGTTTGCCCTTCAGCATATCTGAAAGAGATTTCAGCGGTCTGTTCCCGGGTCCGGTTACGGGCCTTCCCCTGCGTCCGTTATCTATCAGGGCATCGACAGCTTCCTGGAGCATCCTTTTCTCATTCCTTACTATTATGTCGGGAGCTCCGAGGTCAAGCAGCCTTTTAAGCCTGTTGTTCCTGTTTATTACCCTTCTGTAAAGGTCATTGAGGTCAGAGGTGGCGAACCTGCCGCCATCCAGCTGTACCATAGGTCTCAGTTCAGGAGGTATGACCGGTATGACATCCAGCACCATCCATTCAGGCCTGTTTTCAGAGATCCTCAGTGCTTCAACTACTTCGAGCCTCTTGATTATCCTGATCCTCTTCTGTCCGGTGGACTCTGCAAGCTCGCTTTTCAGCCTTGCAGAAAGCTGGTCAAGATCTATCTCCATCAGGAGTTCCCTTATTGCCTCCGCTCCCATCATTGCCTTGAATTTCTGTCCGTACATCTCCAGACTGTCACGGTATTCCTTCTCAATAAGCAGCTGCTTTTTCGAAAGTGGTGTCTGTCCTGGATCAATGACGACATATGAAGCGAAATATAATATTTTTTCAAGATTTCTCGGCGACATGTCAAGTATAAGGCCCATCCTGCTCGGTATCCCCTTGAAATACCATATGTGGGAAACAGGAGCTGCCAGTTCGATATGTCCCATTCTTTCTCTTCTGACTTTTGCCCGTGTGACTTCAACACCACACCTGTCACAGACAATACCTTTATACCTGATTCTCTTGTATTTTCCGCAATGGCACTCCCAGTCCTTCTGCGGGCCGAATATCCTCTCGCAGAAAAGTCCGTCGCGTTCAGGCTTCAGTGTCCTGTAGTTTATTGTTTCAGGTTTCTTCACTTCGCCGCGGGACCATTCACGCATTTTTTCCGGAGAAGCCAACCCTATTCTTATAGAATTAAAAATTTCATTATCAAACACGGTTTATCTTCCTCCTTTATTTACGCTTCTTTGCGGCTGTTGTTTCCGGTACGGCTTCATCTCCGGAGTCTTCTTCTGTCTTAACCTTTGTCTTAGCCTCAGCTTTAGTTTTTGTCCCAGAATCAGTCTTATCCCTGGCCTTTGTCTTAGTGCCAGTCTTAGCCTTTGCCTTGTCCCCAGCCGCAGTCTTAACTCTGGTTTCAGCCTTGGCTTCAGCCTCAGTCAATTTTGAATCGGCAGGCTTTTCAGTAATTGTTTTTTCTTCTGTTGTCTTTTTCGTGGGTGTCTTTTTCCTGGCTGAAGTCTTTTCTGCTTTTCCCTCTACATAAGCCGGCACTTCAATCTCAGTTCCGGTATTCGCATCTGTTTCTGCCTTTGTATCTGTCTCAGCTATATCATCGTCAATCACGAAATCGTCATCATCTGGATCACTGTCTTCATCCTTCAGCGTCCCGGTACGCATTACTCCCTTTGTTGCGCTATCTTCACCGATATAGCTCCCGTCCCCTGCGTCATAATCATCAGTATTATTATCGCTGTCTTCGTCTTCGATCGATTTTAATTCGTCAAGGCTCAGGATCTCGTCCTCATTCAATTCAGCATTAATATTCTGCATCCCGCCATTTTCCTGATTGTCGACGGATGCGAGGTCAAAATCGTCAATTGTAATGTCGTCTTCAGGGCTGTCATTTTCCACATCTTCATATTCAGCAATTTCTTCTGCCCCGCCGATTTCATCTCCCTCAAGGTTCAGATCCATTTCTCTGTTCTCTTCCTCTTCGGCAGACTCCTTCAATGCAATTTCGCTGTTATTGTCAGCATAGATTTTCACATCAAGGGCAAGGCTTTGCAGCTCCTTTACAAGGACCTTGAAAGATTCCGGTATACCTGGTTCAGGAACATTTTCACCTTTGACTATTGCTTCATAAGTCTTAACTCTTCCAACAACATCGTCGGATTTGACCGTAAGTATCTCCTGGAGTGTATACGCCGCACCATATGCTTCAAGAGCCCAGACTTCCATTTCAACGAATCTCTGGCCTCCAAACTGAGCTTTGCCTCCAAGCGGCTGCTGCGTAACCAGCGAGTAAGGTCCGGTAGACCTCGCATGCATCTTGTCGTCGACAAGGTGAAGCAGCTTCATAATATACATGTACCCCACCGTAACCGGATTTTCAAAAACTTCTCCTGTTCTGCCGTCATATAAGATTGATTTCCCATCAGCGCTTAGACCAGATTTTTTCAGCGTGTCAAATATGTCCTGCTCTATAGCCCCGTCAAAAACCGGCGTTGCTATTTCCCAGCCAAGAGCCTTCGCCGCGTACCCAAGATGCACCTCAAGCACCTGCCCGATATTCATCCTGGAGGGAACGCCAAGAGGATTGAGTACAATCTCAAGCGGAGTTCCGTCTGTCATGAAAGGCATATCTTCCTCAGGCAGTATCCTCGAAATAACGCCCTTGTTGCCGTGGCGTCCAGCCATCTTGTCTCCGACAGATACTTTTCTCTTTTGAGCTATATACGCCCTTACAAGCTCGTTTACTCCGGGCGGCAATTCATCGCCATTTTCTCTTGAAAAAACCTTAACGTCAACAATGATGCCCTGCTCGCCATGCGGCACCCTGAGCGAGGTGTCACGGACCTCCCTGGCTTTTTCCCCGAATATGGCCCTGAGGAGTCTCTCTTCGGCTGTAAGCTCGGTCTCGCCTTTTGGCGTGACCTTTCCGACAATAACGTCTCCCGACCTTACCTCGGCGCCAATACGTATGATGCCTCTTTCATCCAGGTCTTTGAGGGAATCCTCACTGACATTGGGTATGTCGCGCGTTATTTCCTCAGGCCCAAGTTTGGTGTCGCGTGCTTCAGCTTCATACTCTTCTATATGGATCGATGTGTAAACATCA
Source organism: Eubacteriales bacterium (assembly GCA_028717405.1). Taxonomy (GTDB): domain Bacteria; phylum Bacillota; class Clostridia; order JAQUNY01; family JAQUNY01; genus JAQUNY01. The sequence continues at coordinate 15,240 of JAQUNY010000009.1, read as the reverse complement.
TCTTTTACAAGTTTTTCACTGATAAGGATAGCGTCTTCATAATTGTAGCCCTCCCATGTCATGAACCCAACAAGGATATTCTTTCCTAAAGCTATTTCTCCCTGATCAGTTGATGGCCCGTCGGCTATTACATCACCTTCAAGTACTTTACTTCCTTTTTCTATGATCGGCCTCTGATTGATGCATGTGCCCTGGTTTGATCTGAGATATTTCTGTAGCTTATAGGTATCCCTCATACCGTTTTCACGCAGTATAACTATCTCTTTTGCGGTAACTTTTTCAGCTGTCCCCGTATTTCTGGCTACCTTAACAACACCTGAATCCTTTGCGGCTTTATATTCCATTCCCGTGGCAATTATCGGCGCTTCCGGTTTAATCAGGGGAACCGCCTGACGCTGCATGTTCGATCCCATCAGAGCCCTGTTCGCATCGTCATTCTCAAGGAATGGGATCATCGCAGTAGCAACAGAAACAAGCTGTTTCGGAGAAACATCCATATAATCGACTCGTTCCTTCTCGACCTCGATGATTTCCTCTTTATACCTTGCCCCGACTTTTTCATTGAGAAATTTGTTTTCCCCGTCAAGAGGCTCATTCGCCTGTGCAATAAGGTAATTATCTTCTACATCCGCCGTAAGATAAGATATTTCATCGGTGACAATCTGTTTTTCTTTGTCGACCTTTCTGTAAGGCGCCTCTATAAAACCATACTCATTTACCCTTGCAAAAGTGCTCAAAGACCCTATCAATCCTATGTTGGGGCCTTCAGGGGTTTCAATTGGGCACATACGGCCGTAATGCGAATGGTGGACATCGCGGACTTCAAAAGAAGCGCGTTCCCTGTTCAGCCCGCCGGGGCCGAGAGCGCTCAGCCTTCTTTTATGTGTCAGCTCGGTGAGAGGATTTGTCTGGTCCATAAACTGAGACAGCTGGCTGCTGCCAAAAAATTCTTTTATTGCCGCTGCAACAGGCCTGATGTTGATCAACGCCTGAGGTGTGACAATGTCGATATCCTGCACTGTCATTCTTTCTCTGACTACTCTCTCCATCCTCGCCAGGCCAATACGGAACTGGTTCTGAAGAAGCTCGCCGACAGATCTCAGTCTCCGGTTTCCCAGATGGTCGATATCATCTGTGCTCCCTATCCCATAAGCAAGATGTATCATGTAGTTGATGGATGCAATAATATCTTCTTTAGTTATATGCTTCGGCACAAGTTCGGAATAGTTATCCGAAAGAAGCTTCAGAGTATCTTCCTTCGAAATATTCTTATTCTTTGCAAGCATCTGTTTCAGGGCGCTGAGACATACCCTTTCCCTGATGCCGGTCTCCGAAGAGTCCATCCCCAGATAAATCGCAAGATCAACGGTACCATTTCCGATAACCTTCAGTTTTTTCCCTTCGGCTTGTACCGTTACCTCATTGATGCCTGAATCCTGAATCCTTGTTGCGATCTCACTGCTGATGACTTCCCCGGCTTTTATATAAACTTCCTTTGTTTTAGGATTCGACACCTTTTCAGCTGATACAAGGCCCGATATCCTTGAAGCAAGTGACATTTTCTTATTAAACTTGAATCTTCCGAATTTTGCCAGATCATACCTTTTAGGATCAAAAAATAAACTGTTGAAAAGTGTTCTGGCATTTTCTACATTGGGAGGCTCACCCGGTCTCAGTCTGCGGTATATATCAAGCAGCCCCTCTTCGGCAGTCTTCGCCCCGTCTTTTTCAATTGTGGCCAGTATCCTTTCCTCATCGCCAAGCAGCGATATTATCTCGCTGTCCAATCCAAATCCCAGTGCCCTGAGCAGGACTGTCAGCGGAAGCTTCCTGGTCCTGTCTATCCTTACGAAGAGGACATCATTTGAATCTGTCTCATATTCCAGCCAGGCTCCTCTGTTAGGTATCACGGTGTTTGCGTAGAGTTTTTTGCCGGTCCTGTCAATACTCTCGGTATAATAAATGCCGGGTGACCTGACAAGCTGGCTTACTATAACCCTCTCTGCTCCGTTGATAATAAACGTCGCATTGTCTGTCATGAGGGGAAAATCCCCCATAAATATTTCCTGTTCCTTGACTTCGCCTGTTTCCTTGCTGATCAGCCTGACCTTCGCTTTTAAAGGCGCGGAAAAGGTAGTATCTCTTTCTTTACAGTCCTCAACGCTGTATTTGGGTTCATCGTCAAGTGAATAGTCAACAAACTCAAGGATAAGAGTTCCGGTATAATCGGTTATGGGGGAAACATCTTTGAATACTTCTCTAAGACCTTCATCAAGAAACCATTGATATGAATTCTTCTGGACTTCCAGCAGATTCGGGATTTCCAGAACCTCATTGATCCTTGAATAGCTCATTCTGACTTTTTTACCGACCTGAATGGGATGGGCCATGTAATCACCTCATAAAATTTTATTTTGTTTGCCATACCCGGCTTTTATCCCTGATGTTCAGTTTGTTAAAAGCCGCAAGGCCTCGCTTTGTGCCGGTGCCTCAATCAGGCAAACGTATAACCATGCAGTCAATCAAAGGCACAATAATATCAGAACAGTTGATTTTCGTCCGCTACTGTACTACAAAACAGTTGATTGGCAACTCCCCTCGTGTTATAATGTTTTTATATGAATTTGCTTTTAAAAAAGCTATTATTCTCTTAAGCAAGTTTCAGTTATCCGTTCTTAAAAATTGTAACGCAGTTTTTAATATTATCATGATTATTTTGCTGTGTCAAATTTTTTTGTACATTTTATTATTTGATTTTTATAGATTTACTATGCGGGTTATTACACCAGAATAAATGTTAATAAAAGGAGAACCGGCCTGAAAATAGTCAGGAATCCGTTCTCCTTTTATCATACATCTTTTTATAACATATTCTATTGGAAATACTGTCTTCATTGGACATGCTGTCTTAAGTCGTGCCTGTTCCGGTAACTGCATGATGATATTATTTGATCTCTACTGTTGCACCGACTTCTTTAAATTTAACTTCCATAGCCGCAGCCTCGTCCTTGCTGACATTTTCCTTAACTGTCTTCGGCGCGCCGTCAACAACATCCTTTGCTTCCTTGAGTCCAAGCCCTGTTATCTCACGTACGACCTTTATTACCTTGATTTTTTCAGATCCGACTTCCTTCAGTATGACTTCGAACTCTGTCTGCTCTTCAGCGGGAGCAGCCGCTTCAGCCGAAGCCTGAGCTCCGCCGGCAGCAACTGCTGCTACAGGAGCCGCAGCCGATACTCCAAATTCCGTTTCAAGCGCTTTCACCAGTTCTGAAAGCTCTATTACTGTCAAAGCCTTTACATCCTCTATCAACTTGATTACTTTTTCACTTGCCATTTTGTTGCCTCCAATTTCCTGTACATTAAGTACGGTTTATAAATTTTTTCTACTGCCCGACCGGAAATTTGATTTTCAATCAGGCTGATTCCCGGTCACATAATATTATTACAGCCTCATTCCTTTGTTACGCCCTGCTTCTCGGATATTGCGCTGAGAGCAACGACCAGCCCTCTGATATTTGCATTTAAAACATTGACCAGTCCGTTGACCGGGGCCTTTAACCCGCCAAGCGCCTTTGCGATAAGGACTTCTTTGGAGGGAAGTTTTGCAAGATTTTGAATGTCTTCAACATTTATCAGTTTACCATCCAGCAATCCCGTTTTGATTTCAAGTTTTCCGTATTTCGCGGCAAATTCTGTCATGACCCTTGCTGATGTAACCGGATCATTCTCACTAAATGCTATTGCGGTTGGTCCTTTTAAATATTCGCCTATATCCTGGACATCATTCTCCTTCATGGCAAATGCGGTCAAAGTATTTTTAACAACCTTGTATTCCACACCTGCCTGTCTGAAAGCCCTTCTCATCTCAGTATCCTGCTGAACAGTAAGGCCTCTGTAATCAGCAAGGATCATCCCCTGGGATTTTCTGATTTTCTCAGCAAGATCTTTGACAATCTTAGTTTTCCTTTTCAATGCAGCATCTCCCGGCATTGATACACCCCCTTTCAGTTTTATTCCGAAATCCACCTGCTGTCCCCGGTAAAAAAACCGGCTCCTCAGACAACAGCTGTCAGTGAGCCGGCATAATCATCAATAAGCATTTTCGGAATGATCCTGTTATTCCGTCAGTCTATTCATGACCGCTTCTTATCTCACCTGGGCAGGCTGCATTACATTTAAGCCATGGCACCTGCTGTCTCTGGTATGTAAGATATTCGGTTTTACTTACTATAACGACATACCTGACGGAAATGATCCTCAGGTAATCTGTCCTATTTCCTGTCTGCCTGCTTCGATGTGTTGACCTTGATACCAGGCCCCATGGTTGAAGCTATTACAACGCTCTTAAGGTACTGCCCTTTTGAAGCCGCAGGCTTGGCTTTGATAACGGCTTCCATAAGGGTATTATAATTATCGGTCAGTTTAGCTGTCCCGAATGACACCTTGCCAATGAGGCAATGCATGATATTGGTCTTGTCAAGCCTGTACTCGATCTTACCGGCTTTGATGTCGGCTATGGCTCTTGCTATATCCATCGTAACAGTTCCCGCTTTGGGGTTTGGCATAAGGCCCTTTGGTCCAAGTATCTTACCAAGTCTGCCGACGACTCCCATCATATCGGGAGTTGCAACAACAACTTCAAAATCCATCCAGTTTTCTTTTTGGATCTTTGCAGCCAGGTCTTCTCCTCCGACATAATCAGCCCCGGCTTTTTCAGCCTCCACCAATTTCTCGCCCTTAGCGAATACAAGGACTCTGATGCTCCTCCCTGTTCCGTGTGGAAGTACAACTGCGCCTCTTACCTGCTGATCCGCATGTCTTGAATCTACGCCGAGCCTGATGTGTATTTCAACGGTCTCATCGAAACCGGCTTTTGCCGTTCTCTGAACGAGCTCAATGGCTTCCGCCGGTTCATATGCAGTATTACGATCGATAAGTTTTGCACTTTCTTTATATTTTTTGCCTCTGAACATTACATTAACTCTCCTCTGTGGTAAATTTTAACGGAAGCTTGCAGCTCCCTCCCACAAGCGATGAAGGCTGTGGCCGGTCTGGATCCTTGCAGAAGGATCAGCCTTCTACCACTATCCCCATGCTTCTTGCAGTGCCTGCGATCATCCTGACAGCAGCATCAAGTGTTGCTGCATTAAGATCAGGCATTTTTATTTCAGCTATTTTCCTGACCTCTTCCATCGATATCCTGGATACCTTGTCCCTGTTGGGCACACCCGACGCTTTTTCGATCTTACATGCCTTTTTAAGCAATATGGCTGCTGGCGGAGTCTTTGTCACAAAAGTGAAGGATCTGTCCGCATATACTGTCAGAACCACTGGAATGATCATTCCGACATCCTTCGCAGTCCTTTCGTTGAATTCTTTGCAGAATCCAAGGATATTAATGCCATGCTGCCCTAAAGCTGGTCCGACCGGTGGAGCCGGTGTTGCCTTTCCTGCAGGTACCTGCAGTTTCACATATCCGGTAATTTTTTTTGCCATTTGTTCCACCTCCCAATCTTTATGTTTTTTCTATACTGATATGGCATAAGCTTTGCTTCCCGCCATGTATCATTCATATTATTTCTTATCTCAGCTGTTGTCTCAGCTGTTGTCTCAGCTGTTTATAGGCTGTGTCTGCGCATCAGCCGAGCCTGCCGTCTGTGTCAGATCTTCTGGATCTGAACAAATTCAAGTTCTACAGGCGTCTCGCGTCCAAACATCGATACAGATACCTTGACTTTTTTTCTTTCCATATTGATCTCGTCAACGATCCCGATAAAGTTCTCAAGCGGTCCCGATATTACTCTTACATTATCCCCCGGTTCATAATCAACGACTGGTTCAAACTCTTCTACCCCCATCGCCCTGACCTCTTCCTCTGTCAGCGGCACGGGTCTCGAGCCAGGCCCGACAAATCCTGTGACTCCGCGTATGTTACGCACCGCGTACCATGTCTCGTCTGTCATCGCCATCTTGATCAGGACATAGCCGGGAAAGACTTTCTTCAAGGTAACTTTTTTCTTGCCTTCTTTAATTTCTATCTGTTCTTCCATAGGTATAACAATGTCCAGGATGCTTTCCTGCATATTCCTGTTTTCGATTATTTTTTCAAGGTTGGCTTTGACCTTGTTTTCATAACCGGAGTATGTATGGACCACGTACCATTTTGCTTCTTCTACCGACATATCCTTGTGAACCCCTGTTTTTAAGGGTTTCACTCCTTCCCGCCTTTATCTGGTAAAAACCAGGGACGATATCTTGCTGAATATCAAATCGCCGACCCAGATGAAAATCCCAATGAGAAGACAACCGACAAGCACTGTAATAGTATTATTGATAAGCTGTTTTCTGGTCGGCCATATTACCTTCTTGAGTTCTCCTCGGATATCCCTGAAGGATTTTACTATTTTCCCGCGCATCGCGGAGGCTTTTGTTACAGCTTTTGGTTCTACGCTCATATCAATGCTCCCCGTTCAATGTTCCCTGTTGAATGTTCCCCGCAATAAATCATCTTAATGACATCCCGGTTATATCCTGCTATTTTGTCTCTTTATGAACAGTGTGCTTCCGGCAAAACTTACAGTATTTGTTCATCTCAATCCTGTCAGGATCGTTTTTCTTGTTTTTCATTGTAGTATAGTTGCGCTGCTTGCATTCACCGCAGGCCATCGTTATCTGAACCCTCATTTCACAAGCCTCCCGTATTACAATAACTGCTGTGCTCCGCATTTATCCGGGACTGTTTTAAGCATAAAAAAAAGTCCTGAAGACGGAACAAGTTATAATCTAACATATCCGTATGTCCATGTCAAGAAAATATTTCTTAATAGCCTGACCAGCCTGACAAGCCTGTCCATGCCGATTTGACAAGTCTGTCCTGACAAAATGATCTCTCTGCATCCCTGATCCTGCTTCCTCATCATTCCTCTATCAGGTTGTCGATCGCTGCTCCGGGAGGCACTATCGGGAATACTTTTTCATCCCTGTCTATTATGAAATTGATCAGCACCGGCTTGTCTTTAGAGGCAAACGCCACCATCAGTGCATCATCAACCTCATCGATTCCTGTGACATTTATTCCGACTGCGCCATAAGCCTCTGCAAGCGCTTTAAAATCAGTTGCCCTGTCTATTGTAGTGGATGAATACCTTTTATCATAGAACAGGTCCTGCCATTGCCTTACCATCCCCAGAACGCTGTTATTCAGAAGTGCTATAACAACAGGCAGTCTGTACTCAACTGCCGTGGCAAGTTCGATACAATTCATCCTGAAGCTTCCGTCTCCCGCAATATCTATAACAGTTTTGTCCGGTCTCGCTATCCTGGCGCCTATTGCCGCTCCAAGCCCATATCCCATTGTGCCAAGGCCTCCTGACGAAATAAACTGCCTCGGCCTGGTGTATTTGTAGTACTGAGCAGCCCAAAGCTGGTTCTGTCCAACCTCGGTCGTAATGATTGCATCTCCTTTTGTCAGCTCATATATCCGCTCTACGATGTACTGAGGCCTTAAAACACCGTCTTTCTCATATTTGAGAGGAAAATCTCTTTTCCATTCAGAAATCTTGCCGATCCATCCGCTCCTGTCTTTTTTCTCAACAGCAGCTTCTACTTCTCTGAGTATCTTCCTGATATTGCCGACTGCAGCAAGATCCGCCCTTATATTTTTCCCTATTTCAGCAGCATCTATATCAATATGTATGATTTCAGCCCTTGCAGCGAACTCCGAAACCTTGCTCATGACCCTGTCACTGAATCTCGCGCCAACTGCGATTATCAAATCCGCTTCGCTGACTGCCATATTTGATGTTCTCGACCCGTGCATCCCCAGTAAGCCTGTGAAGCAGCTGTGCGTCCCCGGGAATGATCCAAGTCCCATCAATGTTGTTGCAACAGGGATCGATGCTTTTTCAGACAAAGCGCGCACCTCATCGCATGCTCCTGCGATAGATACTCCGCCTCCGGAAAGGATCACCGGCTTTGCCGATTTGTTTATCATCGCGGCAATCGCAGCTATGTCGGAGCTGTATTCCGCAATCCCTGCCTCTTCAGCTTCCGAAAGCCCAATGCCAAGCACGGTGTTTTCAGCACGAACCGGTTCATATTCAGCTGCAGCAGCCGTGACATCTTTGCAGATGTCTACAAGGACCGGTCCGGGGCGACCTTCCTTTGCTATATAAAATGCTTCCCTTATAACTCCCGCAAGTTCAGAGATATCCTTAACAATGTAATTATGCTTTGTAATTGGCATGGTAATGCCTCTGATATCGACCTCCTGAAAAGAATCCTTGCCAAGGAGTGAAGTAGCCACCTGCCCGGTAAAGGCAACAAGAGGCACCGAATCCATATATGCAGTGGCAATACCCGTAACAAGATTAGTCGCCCCCGGTCCTGATGTGGCAATACAAACTCCTGTTTTTCCTGATGCCCTTGCGTAACCGTCAGCGGCATGGGCTGCCCCCTGTTCATGCGAAGTCAATATGTGCCTTATCCTGCCGCTGTTTTTATAAAGAGCATCGTAGATATTCAGCACCGCTCCTCCCGGAAATCCGAAAACGGTATCTACTCCCTGCTCAAGCAGGCATTCTACAAGTATTTCCGATCCTGTCAGTTTCATTTATAAGTCCCCGTTCTTTCCTCTAACTTCAGCACTGAGCCAACAGACCAGCATTCGTATTGTTGTCAGTCAGGCTCTTTACCGGTTTTAAGACATCACTGCTCCCGTCCCCGCAGACGAGACCAGCCGCGCATACCTGCCCAGGTAACCTCCTGTTATCCTCGGTTCAGGCGCCTTCCATACACGCATTCTCTCTTTCAGCTCATTTTCCTCAACTTCAACATCCAGTTTTCCTGCCGGTATGTCAATACTGATCATATCTCCCTCTTTTATTGCGGCAATCATTCCACCCTCCATAGCCTCAGGCGAAACATGCCCTATAGAAGCTCCTCTGGTCGCTCCCGAAAATCTGCCGTCAGTGAGCAGGGCAACATCCCTGTCAAGGCCCATGCCGGCTATTGCCGATGTCGGTCCGAGCATTTCCCTCATGCCGGGGCCTCCTTTAGGGCCTTCATACCTTATTACGATAACATCGCCTTTATTTATCCGGTTTTTATATATCGCATCTATTGCATCATCCTCACTGTCATACACTCTTGCCGGGCCTTTGTGTACCATCATTTCAGGCGCCACGCCCGATTTCTTCACGACCGCGCCATCCTGCGCAATATTGCCTCTCAATACCGCTATTCCGCCGGTAGGGCTGTAAGGGTTGTCGATATTTCTTATGACCGTATTATCGAGGACAGCTGCAGTGGCGATATTTTCACCGACGGTTTTCCCTGTAACAGTCATCAGGTCAGTCCGCAGCAGTCCCTTCTTTGTAAGTTCTTTCATCACCGCCTGTACACCGCCGGCATCATAAAGATCCTGAACATGATGCGGGCCTGCCGGAGCAAGCCTGCAAAGATTCGGGACTTTGGCGCTTATCTCATTGACAATATCAAGATTGATTTCGATTCCCGCTTCATGAGCTATTGCCGGAAGATGCAGTACTGAATTTGTAGAACATCCAAGAGCCATATCAACGGCAAGAGCATTTCTGAAGGTATCTTCGCCAAGTATATCCGACGGCTTGATATCCAGTTTTACCAGTTCCATGATCTGCATGCCCGCCTTCTTGGCAAGCCTTATTCTCTCTGCATATACCGCAGGTATGGTCCCATTGCCGGGCAAGCCCATGCCCAGTACCTCGGTAAGGCAGTTCATGGAATTTGCAGTGAACATCCCTGAACATGAACCGCAGCCGGGGCAGGCATATTCCTCTTTTTCAAGCACCTCTTCTTCACTTGTTTTTCCCGCCTTGAATGCTCCCACAGCCTCGAAAACACTGTTCAGGTCAAGCTGTATGCCTCTCTTTTTTATTGACAGCATCGGCCCGCCGCTTATCACAATTGAGGGCACATTTATTCTGGCCGCTGCCATGAGCATCCCCGGTACTATCTTGTCGCAATTGGGTATAAAGACCATCCCGTCAAAGCTGTGCGCCCTTCCCATGGTCTCACAGGAATCGGCCACCAGCTCCCTCGAGGCAAGCGAGTATTTCATACCTGTATGTCCCATCGCTATGCCGTCGCACACCCCTATAACTGCAAACTCTATGGGCGTGCCTCCCGCCATCCTGATCCCTGCTTTTACAGCCTCCGAAACAGAATCAAGATGGATGTGTCCGGGTATTATTTCATTTTTTGAATTTGCTACGCCAATCAGCGGCCTTGCCAACTCCTCATCCGTATAACCCATGGCCTTGAAAAGAGATCTGTGCGGTGCTCTTTCAATACCTTTTTTTACTATGTCGCTCCTCATATTATCCTTGCCTCCTCTGAAACTTAAAAACTGTCGCCCGCTATGAAATTTAAGCTGCATGTACATAAAATATTGCAACCGCGAAAATACGGCAGATGCAAAAACGCCGGACTTAACTTGTAATTTTATCATAATGTCTTAATTGAATAAAGTATATGGCGGAAAATTTTGTGGCGGAAAATTTGGCGAAAACCGATATTATATTCCACTGTCAATGTCAGGGATCTGAATAGTTGCTAAAAATTTAAGCGTTAATTACGAGCATAATTACAGCATGAAAAATGAAGCCCTCAATTGTACCTCAAAAAAACTATCCTGTTATCACTTCGGATCACAGCTGCCTCTCCTTCACTGAGCATAACCACTTTGAGAGGTTCAGCGCCCCTGCCTGTGATATAAGTCCCAAGAAGCTCTCCGTTATTATTGTGAAAATATACTCCTTTTACAGTACACACCCCAATATTGTCCCCGAAAAAGCTGACCTCAGGGTTTTCTCCCCCTACGAAATAACTGGCGTAAATGCCGCCGTCTTTTCCTATTATCCTGACCTCGGAAATATTGTCGTAAACTATTCCTGTGATCTCTCCTGTATTTCCTGCGTCACCCGCTATGCCGGTTACTTCTGAAACACCTGCCATACCTGCCTCACCCATTAAACCTGCATTACTTTTAAAGTCTGGAACTTCTCCCAGGACAACAACCGGATATTTCCTGCCGCTGACTCCCGCGTATAAGAATTTTCCTGTATCAAGCTCAGCTTTCCACATCATCCCATTTTCATAATTAAAACAAAATACCATTTTTTCACCGAAAGCTGCCGCCGTATCTCCGGACAAGAAATGTACAGCCGGGAACACATTTCTCAGCGGACTGGTCCTGATACCCCCAACATTTCCAACGATATCCGTAAACTCAAATTCAGTGTATGCCTTAGCTCCGCCGGTATTGAGAATATTATACAGGAGTCGCTTTCCATCAGGTGTAATATATGCGGCTATAACATAACGCCGGGCGAAATATGATGTAAAAACCCTGACTCCCCTGGAATCAAATAATGTGACAGCGCTTCTGCTGTTTTCGGCTTCATGTGTTACACAAACCCATCCCTTATCGCTGATATACAAGCCGGTTATATTACCTTCGGTCTGGGCGTTCCATCTGATATCGCCATCAGCAGCATTAATCACATCAATCTGCGCAGACGCCGTATCTGCGACAGCCAGCCATCTTCCTGCGGATTTTATGAGAGGCACTGCAGTCTTAAGGTTAATGCTCCACAGTTCAGCTCCCAATGAATCATATGCTCTTATATCATCTCTTGATTTTTTAATCAGTAAGCCTCCGGCTTCTATAAATAAAGGGTCTTCAGACATGTCATAGGAAACGGATCCCAGTATTTCAGATATCACAAGCCTCTGCTGCACAGGATCAACGTCCGTATCACTGCCCGGCATGTTCTGCAATAAGGCTCCCGTTGCGTTTTGTGAATATGATGCAGCCAGGTTTTCTCCATATCCGCCATGATTTCTGTAATACATTGCAGCAGACAGGGCAGCGACAATAACCAGCAGGATGGAAAAAACAACAACACTCCCGGCGCCTCCTGCCGCTGCCGGAATGTATTTTTCCGGAGTGTTTTCGGTATATGCAGCATTCCTTTGTCTATTATCCGCTGCTGTCAGGATCCCTTCAGCCTTTTTGTTTTTTTCGCTTTTTTTAATAAATCCCTTTGCTTCATACCCGGGAAGGCTGTCCTTTTTCATTGGAGTTTCCCCTCAGCTATGCCGGCTTTTATTCCCCTGTTGATTACAAAATAAGCATAAACTGCTGCAGCAAGGCCTGCTGTGCCAAGAATTACAAAGCTTTGCGAAAGGCCGGCAATATCACCGAGTATACCCATGATAACAGGTCCTGCGAACATGCCCAGCCCGTATATGGACTGGAAAAAGCCCATTGCAGTAGCTCTTTTATTGAGCGGCATATGCTTTATGCTCAGGCTCATAAGAAGCGTGAAGGACAATCCTCTGCCCAGCCCGGACATTACCTGCATGACGGCAAGCATGCCGATGCTTCCGGAAAAGGGCACTGCAATCGTAAAGACACCGCCAAGCAGAAATCCGGTGACAATAACCGCCCTTTCACCTATTTTACCGGCAAGATATCTCCCTGCAAAGAGAGAGGCAAAAGCTGCGGGCAGAGTAGAAAGGACAGTCAGGATACCAAGCTGGTATCTGCCTGCTCCCAAAACTTTTTCTGCATATACAGGTGTAAATCCCATTGCCGTTGCAAAGGTGAGTATCTGGGAAAGGATCGCTATCACAGAGACTGTTATCAGCATTTTGTCTGATGCAACCTCAAGTATCCCTCTGAAAGATATTCTGGCACTGTCGGTTTCGACTTTTTCAATAAGAAAAAATGACAACGCCAGCCCTGCAATCGCCGCTGCCAATCCGGCAGCAAATGCTCCATTTTCACCTACCTTTTCGGCTATAAGGCTGCCTCCATACATTCCCGCCATTTGTCCGACTGCGCTGAAAAAGCTGATGGTTCCGATTGCTTTTGATGCTTCTTCTTTCTTATAATAGCTGGAAAACAGTATCGTAAAATCTACCCAGGTTGCGGCTGCCGCTCCGGCAAGCCCTCTGAATATCAGTATGATCCCTGTATCCCTGCTCAGCAATAACCCAAGCGAACTGAAAATGGAGAAAAACATGCCGAATGTTATAAAAATCCTTCTTTTTCCAAAGCGATCCGACATTATTCCCACAGGTACCCTGAGAAGCATCTGGGTAAAACCATAAGAACCGGCAATTATGCCGGCCATTTTGTATGTAGCGCCGAGGCTTTCCACATAAGGCGTCAGAAACGGCACATACGTATACATTGAAAACCAGAAAAGGATGGTCGCCGCGCAAAAAAGCCCTATACGACATCCTTTCCCGGTCCCTGAAGAATTATTATTGCAGATGTTGCTCATTACAATTTTAGTTATTGAGCCAGTGAATCGATCATTCTGGCATATTCCTCCCTGACTCCCTCCGCATTGTCAAACTCTTTCTTCGGTGCAAGCACACCGGTATATTTACCATTTCTCAACACATAATAGTAGAAGTCATCCCTGCTGACAAATTCAATTTTCATAACATCGGATTCCTTGATATAGGGTGACCCTTCCCTGATGTAGAGTGTCCAGGTAAATTCAGGCGCCCCCGAAGGAGTGGCATCAAGATCAACTTCAGACATGGGTATTCCGATCAGTGCCCTGTAAAAAAGGCGGAATAAATTGTTGTCTCTGTCATCAACAGCGGTTATCTCTTCGCCTTTGTAGAAAAACCTGCTGCTCTCAACTGTGCCATCTTCTTTAAAAGTGTGCGCTATATCAAACTCATCAGTATGTCCGTCGAATGTTGTTACCAGCTTATAAATATCATTGATATTGACGATGTAGACAAAAATATCGAGTATATCTTTAAGCGGTTTATCGACGAAATTAAGAGAACTCATAGGCAGGATAAACACGCTGCCGCTGCTCTCAAGCATTCCATATGCGGTGGTGTCTTTAACAAGGTCTTTTCCTATCAGGACTTTTTCTGCTCCCACTGCTGTTTTTATTTCAAAGGCATATCTTGGATCATCAAGCCCGTACTCCTTGATGGAGGCCGCATCATTATCGAGAAACTCATTTGCAGTCATAGCTTTTACAGTTTCAAGTACAGGCTGGAGTTTTGCCAGGTCAACATTCCCGTTCACAGGAAAAGTCAATACCCATGATTCATCTTCCAATTTACTTGACCTGAAAACAGGCTGCCCGTCTCTTTCAAGCGAAAAACCCGTAATGTCTTCAACCTCCATGGTGAGCAGATTCTTATCCATTATATATTTCATGTCTATAACAAGTTTTCCGCCATAGTAATCACTTACCGCGTAGACGGTCACATCATCTTTCATTTTTGCATAATAGTTTTCACCCGTAAGCGTCTTGTTCCCGAATTCAACCACATGCAGTTCTCCTGTTTTTGTCCGGACTGTAACTGTAACCGGATTGTCAAGGCCGTACTTGGCCAGATTTTCCGCTTCATCCTCAATAATTTTGTTTGCTTTAAGCGGAGTCAGATTAAGTACTACCGCCTTGCTCTTATACTTATCGGATCTTACGTTTTCAGGAAGCGACAATCCCCACTCGTCGCCGACCCTGGTAAACAGCATCTTCAGACCGCGGTTATCTATCTCCACATTCTCAACCTGATCGTAGTTGAGGTCTATCAGAGTATATATGTTCCCATCAGTCTGCGTCTCTTCCTCCGGCTTCGGCATGTACCTGTCTATGAGGAAATACGCCGTGAGGATTACTGCAAGAACCGCAACAAGAATAGCGGCATTTCTATATAATTTCATAAATGTCTCCTTCTTGTCCATACAAATAAACCGGTGCCCAGAATCAACAGAGGTATCAGTCCCGTTACCACGCCTCCGGCGATATCCGCCTGAAGCTGGGAAAGATCTATAGACCTTTTGTCAAATACTTTAGGAGCTATATAAAGGTCATCTGTTTTATCAGACATCCAGTTCATTGCGACCAGAAAATACACAAGCCCGTTTTTCGTATATCCATTTACCATTGCATCTGTGATAAAAGAGCTGGATCCCATAACAAGCAGCCTTGTGGGTTTATATCCGCCGGTGTATTCCGCCGCTGCGGCGACGTCAAGCGGACCCTCGATATCACTGCCGCCTGCAATCGGTTTTCCCACCGCTTTATCACTCGTTTTGGCAAGTGAATTTACAGTAAGATATTCCCTGGCATTCTTCAGGATTTTTATACTTCTGGCGGATGACAGTATCATACTGAAGTTTGAAGCCGGCAATCCTTCATTCATACC
>JAQUNY010000008.1 GCA_028717405.1 Eubacteriales bacterium | reverse complement strand
TTATGACAGTTTCCTGACAGATATAACTGATACGGAGCGCATGGACCGGGTGTACTCCTATGGCTATGCAATGGGCTATATAGGAGGCAGCACGATCCCTTTCATCATGTCGATAGCACTGATCATGCTTGGGGAAAAGCTTGGGGTCAGCAACACGGCCGCAGTGAAGCTTTCGGTCGTACTTACAACGGTATGGTGGGTCGTTTTCAGCATACCTTTTATGAAAAATGTCAGACAGGTCCATTATGTCGACGCTCCCCCATCGAGGCTGGCATCCCACGCGCTGGCCAATCTTAAGAAAACCGTAAAAGAAATATTCCGCGACAAAAAGCTCTTCACCTTTGTGATTGCTTACTTTTTTTATATCGATGGTGTTGGAACTGTCATCCACATGGCAACCTCATATGGTTCTACACTTGGGCTGGGTACCACGGGGATGATACTGGCCCTTCTCGTTACTCAGCTTGTCGCCGTGCCGTTTTCCATTATTTTCAGCAGGCTCGCTTCTTTTATAGGTTCGATCAATATGCTGAAAATCGGTATAGCGATATATATAACCGTCTGCGTTTTCGGTTTTTATATGGGATTTTCACTTGAGCCGCACCAGTTTTCTTACGAAGACAAATTTGAGAGTTCCTACAAAGCAGCCACGGCTGGTCTGACTCATGTCTCCACCGAGGATCTTGACAGGATCAGGCTGGATACAAGATCCATTCTATCCGCCTCAGACAGAGCTGAGAGTTTCACGGCAATAATCGATCCGCTGATTGATTCCTCCACCGGGCAGGAAACACGTGCCGAGCTTGGAAGAATAAAAACCGGGATATACACATTCCTTAATGATAAAGATATCTCAGCTGATTATGAAAAAGCCCTTTCTTCTTCATCAGCCCTTTTCTGGGTGCTTGCCCTCCTTGTCGGCACTTCCCAGGGCGGGATGCAGGCTCTTTCAAGGTCATTTTTCGGCAAGCTGATACCTCCTGAACGGTCAAACGAATTCTTCGGTTTCTTCGACATATTCGGAAAATTCGCCGCAGTGATAGGCCCCGCTCTTTATGCAATGTTTGCGTCGCTCACCGGCCGTTCTTCAATAGGTATACTCAGCCTGATAGCGCTATTCATTGCGGGAGGCATTGCGCTCACAATAAATGGAAAGGTTAAAACAGAAAATATAAATCATGCATAATCAGACAGAACCATTCAATGACGAAGAAAGGCCCGTTTCCGGCAGCGACAAAGCTGTTGACAAGGGAGCCCTTCCTTCCCGCCCGGACGCCAAATCGCTCTATAAATGGGTCTTCATGCTCGCCGCCCCCATGGTTTTACAGAATATTATAACCTTTTCGGTGAGCCTTGCCGACAATCTGATGGTGGGAAGGCTCGGTGAGCTGGCCATATCCGGCGTATATGTCGCCAACCAGATACAAAATATCCTCCACATGCTTGTAATGGGGCTTGGAGCGGCTATTGTCGTGTTGTCATCCCAGTACTGGGGAAAAAGAGATGTCGGCAGTATCAAAAGTATCATCGGCATTGCCCTGAAATTCAGCTTGTCAGCCGGCATATTGATTTTTGCAGCTGCGCTGTTTTTCCCGGAAAATCTGATGCGCTTATTCACCAACGAGCCTGCCGTAATTACCGAAGGGCTTAAATATCTTGAAATAATAAGATTTTCTTATCTGTTTTTTGTTGTAACACAGGTCCTGATATTTTCAATGAGAAGCGTAGAAAAGGTCAGAATAGGTATGAACCTGTCCATCGTAACATTTTTTGTAAACGTTTCTCTGAACTGGGTCCTGATTTTCGGCAATCTTGGCGCCCCTGCGCTCGGTATCAGAGGAGCCGCCCTGGCCACACTTGCAGCCCGTATTGCGGAGTTTACCGTAATGGTTGTTTACGTCAGGCACATGGACGACAGGCTGAAAATCAGGTTCAAAGAGCTGATCAAGGCTGATTCTGCACTTGTGCGCGACTTCTTTAAATACGGACTGCCGGTTATATCCGGCGACATATTCTGGGGCATAAATCTTGCAGTACAGGGAGCCATAGTCGGAAGACTCGGGCCTGCAGCCCTCACTGCGGTAAGTATCTCAAATGTGGTTTTTTCAGTTGTAAGATGCGCGGCATATGGCACTGCCGGGGCTTCATCAGTAATAATCGCCCAGACCGTCGGATCAGGAGACATGGAAAAGGTGAAATTTTATGCCCGCAGACTACAGCTGCTTTTTCTCATTATAGGCGTTTTCTCAGGGCTG
This sequence comes from Eubacteriales bacterium, assembly GCA_028717405.1. Lineage (GTDB taxonomy): Bacteria > Bacillota > Clostridia > JAQUNY01 > JAQUNY01 > JAQUNY01. The sequence goes on along the minus strand of JAQUNY010000008.1, from coordinate 22,470 downwards.
GTCATGTATCTGGTGATCGATCCTGTCCTGGCAATATATAATATTTCTGCCGAAACCGCGGCAATGGCAAGACTTTTCCTTATTATCATGTCGGTGATGATAGTTGGGACATCCTATCAGATGTCCTCTCTCACGGGCATAGTAAGAGCAGGCGGCTCAATTTATTTTGTCCTGATAAACGACCTGATTTTCGTGTGGCTGGCAGTCATCCCGTCGGCGCTGATTGCAGCGTTTGTTTTCCATGCACATCCGGCAGTAGTTTTCGCCTGCCTCAAATCGGACCAGATACTTAAATGCTTTGTAGCGCTGGTGAAAGTCAACCGCTTCAAATGGATGAAAAACCTGACACGCACGGCAAAGCAGGCTTCAGTCTGATATGCAGGCCGGTCGCGGCACAGCCGAAAGCTGACAGCTGTTTCCGCGACACAGATCCTCAGATCATTATCATGGCTGCATAACTCCTGCAAAAACAAGCCACGCAAGTATTGTTTTCGCCACAAGGCTGAGTATTATATAGCCTCTCTCGCCATAAATATAGTTTGCCCATTTGCCGACTTTCTTGTACTGCAGTACCATATTGACCGGGAAAAGATTGAAAAAAACAAAATATGATGCAAATATGGCGTACACAAACCACGGCACTTTTGAAAGGTCGGAATTGCCGAATGCATGCATAAAAACCAGTATCCAGGGTCCTATACCCGCAACACATCCAAAAATAAACGAATACCAGTCTGTTTTCTCAGTATGAAGGTTTATTCGCTCCATCAGCAGCCCGAACAGGTTCATTGACGCGTTGAGCAGGAATATGGCAATGATGGCGCCGATATCATATATACCGAAAAGGAGCGACAAAAGCACGATCATAAGAGAGGAGCTCAGCGCGTATTCATACCATCTGAACGGGTTTATGCCTCTCCCGATATTTCTGTTATATACTTCATTCGACCCCGGCAGAACGATAAGAAAATGAAAAAACGCGGAAAGAAAAAGAAAAATTGAGACACAAACTGCAAATGGCACTTCTCCCATCAGCCTGTTGTCGGTAACCAGAGTCATTTTGACCTGGTCAAATTTCAGAAAATTTGAGAAAAGCGGCAGTTTAAAAGCAGAAAATTTATCAATTGACAGGGCTGTCACAAGCATGAATGCTCCCTGCACAAAATGCAGTATCCCCATTATCAGGTTAAACTTTCTTAAGGAAGAATAATTGATTTCCTTAGCCATAGTTACACATCCCTTTCCGATATAATTTTATTATTATTTCATGTTCTAACACAGTACAATATACCAATTTTAGTGCTGTTGTAACAAATAATTCTGTTAATCTCTCCGGTTTATTATTTCATCGACTCCAACTCTCCACCAACTCAGTCTCCATCTCCGGCACCGGCATCTGCAGAGGCCTCGGCACCAGCACCGTCATCTGCATAAGTACCGGCACTGACATCAGCTTCAGCCTCACTAATGATACTCATTCCGCCGTAAAACATATCCCATCCCAGGATATCATGACCCTCATTCCTTCTTTGTAGGGCATTGAGAGCCTGACCCTTGATGAGACGGTCTTTGAACCATCTCTGGCGGCATTGGCAATCACACTGTCATCAAGGCTGAGGATAGTTTCACCGCTGTCTGATTCGGAAACTGCCACGGCCTTAAGGAACAATGTGTAATAAAATATACCCCCGGCCTCTATAATCATGCCCGGGGCGTTATCCTCAGGATCTCCCAGCCATAACCGGTAAGCAGCACCAGATGTGTTTTGCAGTCCGACATAAGCAGGCAAATCACGGCGGTCGCCTGAACACGCCGAAACAGCGGGAAGAAGGAATGACATTATCATTACCGCTAAAATCATTTTTACTTTTACTTCTGTACAGGCTCTTGAAGCAGCCTTTCCAGCACAGTAAACATTCAATCCCGGTCTCGTCACCTCCCGGCCGGCAGCCATAATGCCACGGGCAATCACTTTTCAGCTGCCTCTTTGCTTGCCCTCCCGCTTTCAGCCACTAAAAACAGCCTCAAATATATATTAACACATGGCAAATATATACAACAACTATATTCAGGCCTGCACCTGCAAATAAAAACCATAACAATCATACTTATCATTTTCTCAGCAACAGTATCCTGTTTCTTCCCGCAATATGTTGTATAATGAAGTAAGGAGGGTGATGTATTTGCCTGTCATAACAATATCCAGACAGCACGGCAGCCTTGGATATGAAATAGCGCAGAGTCTTTCGGCACAGCTGGGCATGGAATTGATAGAAAGAGAAAAAGTAATCAAAGAATGGATGCCTGAGGTCGCCGACAAATATCAGCTGCATCTGCTTGCCGAAAGTCCGGGAGCATATCTGAAAAAGTCATCAGGCGGCATTGTTTTTAAAGAATTTATTGAGCAGCGGCTAAGGCTGTTTGCGTCGGAAAACCCCTGTATAATTGTGGGGCTTGGATCCCAAATGATATTCCGTTCAGATCAGGCTGCTCTGAATGTTCGTATAATGGCCTCCGAAGAAAAACGCGCCGAAAGGCTGAGCAGGAAATATAAGCTGAATACCCAGGAAGCGCTCAAGCTTATCAACGCTATAGACAAGCGCCATAAACGTTATATTTCGCTGTTATATGAAGCCGACTGGGCTGATCCTTCTCTTTACGACCTCACTATAAACACAGACAGGCTTTCAATAAAAAACAGCCTGGAGGCTATCCAGTCGGCTGCCATTGCCAGGGGGCTTCTTTCCCGTAACTTTCAACGTTCCGGCATACCTGCCGGGCCCTCATTAAGTGAAGGCAGCATCTCAGACAGCAATGGAACAGCAGCCCTAACAGTCGAGCAGGAGCCTTCCGCCGGAACAGCCGGCGAAATTCCTGAAGCAGCCCCCCCGAAGAATACTCCCCACTTCAAGCATCCTGCCGAAACCGAATTTGCCGGGATACTGGATATGTATGGCATTAAATGGGTATACGAGCCAAAAACCTTCCCCGTAAGCTGGGATGCAGAAGGCAATGTTACCCTTGCGATAAGCCCCGATTTTTACCTTCCCAGCTTTGATACATATATCGAAATAACAACCATGGATCAGAAGTATGTAACTACAAAAAATAAAAAGATAAAGCGTTTGCGCGAGCTTTACCCCGGGATTAATATTAATATAGTCTACAAAAAGGATTTTGCCTCTCTTGTCAGCCGCTTCGGGATAAAGATACTTGATAACGCTGTTGCTCAGCAATAAGAGGTCGGAAAAAGCATGGATACATCCTGTATAAAACGCATAATATACACCAGTGAGGAGCTTCAAGCTAAAGCAAAGGCCCTGGGCAGGCAAATCAGTGATGATTATCGGGGCAAGCATCCTGTTCTGATCAGTGTCTTAAAAGGCACGCTCTATTTTCTTGCCGATTTGACAAGGAATATCGACATCCCCGTCAATATCGATTTCATGTCTATCGGCGTTTTCTCAGGCTCCGCCGGAAACAGCCGCACAGGCATTGTCCGGATAACAAAGGATCTCGACACAGATATTAGCGGGCGTCATGTGCTTATGGTCGAAGACATCATCAATACGGGTCTTACCATGGGTTATCTTATCCAAAACATGCGGGCGAGGCAGCCTGCCGATATCAAGATCTGCACACTCCTCAATAATCCTGCGAAAAGGCTTGTCAGCCTTCCCATAGCTTACACCGGCTTCGAATCCTCCAACTCATTCCTTGTCGGTTATGGCCTCGATTATAAAGAAGAGTTCCGTCATCTGCCTTATATAGGCGAATTTGACGAAAGCATGATATAGAAAGGGAACACCCTTATCGGATGTTCCCTTATAAAGAAAGCTCCAGCGAACCTTTCTCGAATCAAATCCCGGCATTTGCTTTGCCCTTTTATTTAAGACTTCTTCATCTCCGGAACCAACTTATCTGGCTATCTCATCCGAGTCTGAGTTTTTGGCTCATACCCCGACGCTTAAACCACTTAACTTAATTCTTTCAATATACCGAATCGTATCCGCTCTTCGCGTCCCTCTTCCGGTCATCTTACATTCCGTATACATCTATACGGCGGCTTCGGCTCTTGTCGGTACTTCTTCTTAGGTATTCCCTGGAGCTTGTCTTTATTATATACGACAACTCAGCAGACATTCAACGTTGATATTTATTCTTATTCATTCTTAATTCCTTATCTGCATGTAATATACCTGTTTTACGCGTGTTTACTTATAATTTCTCAGTATTTCTTTGATTTTCTTATACTAAGTATAAATTTTCATGCATTTTTTTGCCAATTTGTTTTTCAGTTTATACATTGTAATATTCTTTTAATCTGATGGTAATATACATTTAAGGTAAAATGCACTGCCTCGGATTGCGGCTCATATGCTTTTTTAATATAATTTACCTGCGAGACAGTCAGGCAGGTATTTCAGGCAGGTATTTCAGGCAGGTTTGCCGACTCCCAGGCTTATAAGGCCGGTCGGCTGGCAGGCCGGTAAGCTGACACGCTGACAGGCTGGTAATTATATGGATAAAAATACTGTCCTTCAAAAGCCAAAATTCAGAAAAACAATCGCAGCAATTGTCATTGCGGTATTTGCAGCTTTGCCCGTTTCTTCGGCGCTGATTCTCTCCGGCTGCACTTCCCCCGGCGGAAAAACTCCTCCGGCTGCCAGTCCATTGTCAGCCGGCACGTACAGGATCAGCCCATCAGGCGGGATAATACATGTAGCAAATGAAAAGACAGGACTTAAGGGACTTACAATAAAAATCCCGGCTGACGCATATGAAAAAGAAATGGTTTTCGCAATAAGCTCCTGTGATTTTACGCTCCCCTCCTCAGAAAAATCTGCGGATTTCCTGAAGCCCAGATCCCGGCTCATATCGATCGATAACGGCGGGGCCGCTTTTAATGACCCTGTTGAAATTAAAATCCCCGTATCCATACCTGAAGATGAATTTGCCATGGCTTTCTACTATCAAAAGGAAGCCGGATACCTTGAAGGTCTGCCTGTCATAGCATATGGCGAGTCAGATATAACCGTTATGACGACGCACTTTTCCGACATAGCAGTCTTCAGCGCCCCGTACAGTTCTCTAACTGCAGGGAGTTACGATACCGGGTTCCTTCCCGGTGTCGACGATTTTCATTTTCCCAATTATGGCTCCTTTATTTCACAGCCCGGGCACTGTGCCGGGCAGTCGGTTGCCGCAATGTATTACTATATTGAAACCCGTATGAATTCTAAAAACGCAAAGCCCTTATTCGGAACCTACGACAATAACAACCGGAATAAAACCCCTTCTCTTTGGTATGATGACGCCATAGCTGTAAAACTCTGCAGCGCAATACAGAAAGATATGGATTTTGAAGCCAGGATAGCGCTTTATCAGTGGAAACTCAGTCAAATAAGCGACTACCTGACCTATTGTGCTTTTTCATATTCCATGCAGGTCACGGGCGAGCCTCAGCTGCTTTGCGTCTACGATCCCGAACACAACCTGGGACATGCCCTGATTGCATACAAGATAGATTGTTCAAGCGGCAGCATTTATGTGGCTGATCCGAACCATCCCGGTCAGGAGCGCAGGATCAGGTATACTTCGGATTCGGGCTTCCTTCCTTATTGTTCAGGGGATGATCCCGAAAATGCAGCTCCGGGCGACATCTGCTTCAGTAATATTGTATATTACTCCAAAACATCACTTGTCGACTGGCATCTCACCGGGAACCGATGGGCAGGGGCTGCAGCCGGAGACCCGGCTCCCGATTTGTTCACCGACAGGCTTGATATCCGCTATGCATCATCAGCAGACCCCCTGGAATATGGATTTTTCTACAGTAAACTCACAGATGGCATGGTAACTGACCCTGAGAAAACCGCAAAACCCGGCGAACATTACAGAGGAAGGCTCATAATCGACATCGGGTGGGCAGACACCGAAACAGATCATATCGTTGTTTTCAGAGGCACCGACATCATTGGCGAGACCGGCCCGGGTGATGAAAAACTAATCCTGCCGCTGATCATGGGAGAAAATGATCTCGGATTTTATTACTGCAGAGATATCATGGGCAAACTCTATTTTTATGATTTTTACAGATACAGGGTCTACTATTCCCGGAACGACAGCGAATCGGATCATGAAACCGGGCCTGTCGGCACTCTTGAACTCATTGAAGCCACAATGAATGATGATTTTTCGGCTTTGACCATTTATTTTGATGAGAACAGGATCTTCGGAAGCAGGCCTGCTTCCGACTTCACCATAACTTTTAATGCCAGAAGCGGCCTTAGTCCGGAAAACCCGGTAATAAACGACGGTTTTGAGATTTCTTCAGGCTTCGTGAAAATACCCGTCTCCAGTATGCCCGGTTTATGGGGAATTTATACAGTTTCGATACATGAGGCTTCTGAAAACGGCAGACTGCTCCTCCAGGCCACCGGCGTCGGCATTGTGGGGACCAAAGTTCCGGAAAGCGCTAAAAAGATTATTATACCTCGATTGATATCGATATCCCCGGAAAGGAACAGCACTCTCGATGAGGAACATAATGAAATCAGACTTGTGTTCGATTCCCTGGTCAGTCCCGGCTCAGGCTCCGTTTATATATACGAGCACTCAGGCGATTATTACCGCCTCTTCGAGAGAATAAAAGCCTCTGACGCCGTCAAGGTATCTATAAGCGACAGCGAAGATCCTTACGGGCATTGTGGCGTTACACTCAACCTGTCCGAAAAACTCGTTCCCGGCAGAGAATATTATATTAATATCGACGAAAACGCCTTCTTTTCAGGGCAGAATTATTTCCCTGGAATATACAGCAAGGCATGGAGGTTTGGCAGCATCGCCCCTCCGGCTCTGGAAGAATAACCTTTACGGCAAATATTTCCTGTATAACCCCTATAACCCCTGTCACCCTTCTTTTTGACATGCCAATCCCATATGTATTATAATGTCCATGAAAAGGTCTGCAACCATTTATAACGCGAATTTCCCTGAATATTTCAGGCAAAGGGGGGAAGATCAGGCAATGATAAATGTTGATGATCTCTGGCATTCTTATTCCCATGATAAAGATTATGCTCTGAAAAATGTGTCTTTTGAAATATCCAAAGGTGAAGCGCTTGGCTTTCTGGGGCCTTCAGGAGCAGGTAAATCAACCACTCAGGGCATCCTGACAGGACTGCTCCCCCTGCAGAAGGGAAAGGCAGTTGTCGGAGGCTATGATATTTCAAAGCCTGCCCGCGAGATGTTCAACAGGATAGGCGTTTCCTTCGAGCAATCCAATGTGTACGGCAAGCTGACCGCCCTCGAAAATCTTGAATTTTACAGAAAATTATTTGACGTTCCCACAGCAGACCCCCGTTCACTGCTTAAATGGGTCGGACTCGAAAAGGTAATCAACAAGAGAGCCGAGGAGTTTTCAAAGGGGATGAAGCACCGCCTGACCTTTGTCCGCAGCATGCTGAACGACCCGGACATATGGTTCCTGGATGAACCCACAACAGGTCTCGACCCTGCTATAGCCGGCCAGATAAAGGATATTATAAAAGAGAAGAAAGCCGGCGGCACTACAATATTTCTAACCACCCATAACATGTATGTGGCAGATGAGATTTGCGACAGGGTCGCCTTTATCGTAGACGGCGAAATCAAGCTGATCGACTCTCCGCGAAATCTGAAAATCAAATATGGCGAAAGACTTGTCGACGTTGAGTTTATTGATGAAGGCAGCCTGCAGCAGGCATCCTTCTCACTGAAAGACGAAAAGGAAAGGAACGCCCTTCTTGATGTAATAAATACGAAGAAGATCGAAACAATGCATACCCGTGAAGCGACCCTTGAACAGATATTCATCCGTGTGACCGGCAGAGAGCTGGCGGCATAGGCTGCGTATAAGGAGAAACGCATGAGGCTTTTATACAGTTTTCTCAAAGAACTCAGGCTTTCGACAAGAAGCTATTATTTCTATCTTGAGATAATAATGGCCATAATAATAATCGTTGTACTGCGCTATGTCGTACCTGAAAACTTTGAATCTTCATCCAGGCTTTTTGCCTATGTCAGTCCGGACCTCGCCGACAGCATATCCACAAAAATAACAGACACACATACCGGTGAAAATGCCGAAAACACCCTGATCCTGCTGGATTCCATTGACGCGGTCGTCGCCGTCATGGAAGAGGACCGCAATTCTGTCGGGCTTACGGTAACATCATTTCAGGGATCTGAGACCCCCGGTACTGAAATTGAATACCGCCTGATTTTCCAGGGTTACGAGTCCGAAAGGCTCCGCAATATTATGCAAGCCTCAGTCTCAATGATATTTGCTCCTCCTGCTTTTACCGGTACGCCCCCCAAAGCTGCAGCTGTTGAAACTATAGGGCAAAGAAATGAGCATCTTTCTGACAGGAACAGTGTCCTTCCCCCCGTGCTTCTGCTGAATGCCGCCTTCATGGGACTTTTCATCATTGCCGCCTTCATCTTTATGGATAAAGAAGAAGGCACTATAAAAGCTTTTGCAGTGACCCCCTCGCATATATGGGAGTACCTTCTTGGCAAAATGGCCGTGATGCTCCTTGCAGGCATGCTGTCAGGATTGATGACAGTACTTCTTGTTGCCGGGAGCAGCGCGAACTATGTACTTCTTATTTTACTGCTGGCAGTTTCAAATCTGTTTGGTTCTTCGCTCGGGCTGCTCGTCGCAAGCTTTTTTGATAATATGGCTCAGGCAATGGGTACAATATTTATCATAATATATTTAATGGCCATGCCGGCCGTGTCATATTATATGCCTGCTTTTTCCCCGCTCCCGATGAGGATCCTTCCTTCATATCCACTCCTGTTCGCATTCAGGGAGACGCTTCTGGATGATCCGGATTACGCCATGGTTCTTGCCAATGCAGCCATATTTGCAGTCGTATCCGTCATACTTTTCCTGCTTGCCAATAAAAGATACAAAAAAATCATAACCATATAGTAACCATATAGTAACCTTACAGATAGAGGAAAAACACCTCATGGAAAAGAATAGAACAAGATCATTTTTTAAAAAAATATTACTGGTGACCGCGAGAGATGTCAAAGTCGATTTAAGGCAGGCAATGGCTTTGTATATGCTTTTGGCGCCATTTCTTCTGGCTCTGATATTAAGAGCTTTCATTCCCGCCGCAGGAAATACAACGCTCAACACCGCCATCATAAAGGATGCCGACACTGCTCTGATCCTTTACCTTGAGCAATATGCTTCCGTCGAGAAAGGCCTGGAAGACGAAGATGCCCTGAAATCCAGGATATCGAAAACAGATGACATTTTCGGCGTTATCGGGGAAGCCGACGGCAGTTTCAGGATAATAGAGCAGGGCAACGAAACTGAAGGCAGCCGGCAGCTGCTGGAATTCCTTCTTGCAGGATACAGCTCAGCCTCCCTTCCCGGCGCAGGCGGGGCCGAAATAAAAATCAGCGAGCTCGGATGGAAGGTTTCACCTCTCAGGCAATACGGGGCAAGCTTCCTTGTGCTTTTCATGTCCATGATAGGCGGTATGCTTATAGCCCTGAACCTTATCGAGGAGAAAATGTACAATACCATTGCCGCCCTTAATGTCGCCCCGATAGCAAAGAGCCATATAGTTACCGGCAAGGCAATACCGGGATTTATACTGCCGGTCATACACGGCTTCGGCACTTTGCTTATACTTGGCTATTCATCGGTGGATTTTGCAAAAGTCACAGTTGTTCTTCTGAGTGTAGCCATGATCAGCGTTATTATCGGCTTTACAGCGGGAGTCACCTCAAGCGAGCCTATCAGCGGAATTGCCTCAATGAAAAGTGTATTCATCCCAATAGCAGCCTCAATATTCGGAGCAATTTTTCTTAATGAAAAGTGGCATGTCCTGCTCTTCTGGTCTCCGTATTACTGGGCTTTCAAATCAATGGACGGTATCCTTCTTCAAACAGCAGGATGGGCTGAGATTATTCGAAATACCACGATAATACTCGCACTTGCCTGCATCGTTTTTATATTGCTTGGCAAAAAAATCAGGAGAGGCCTTGCATGATATGGAGATGGTAAACGCGTTGCCTTCAGCAATATAAGGCGGCATCAAATTGCCAGGTCCTTCTGTGATAATAAAATAATGATAGCAATTAATGAAAGGGGATCAAAATCATGAATGGTTGGGCCTTACTTGGTCTGATACTTGTGGCTTACGGAGTTTTTGTCGCCTATGTGGCATACAAAAAACCCGTCAAGATCTGGGATATGGCGAAAATCAGGCTTTTCAGAAAAATGCTCGGTGAGAACGGCACACGGATCCTGTTTTATATTATTGCTGCAGTGTGCGTGATCATAGGCATAACTTTGATCAAATAGCCCTGTTATTCCTGATAATCTTATCACTCCTGATTATCCTGTTATCCTGCTATACCCCTTTTATCCGGTATATAAACAGGATATCGCGGCATATTGTTTAGCGTATTATTTGGAATAATATGCTAATGTTAACTCGTTGATCAGGCCTTAAATCTTTTCAGTCTTAATGCATTTGACACAACGGATACAGAGCTGAAGGCCATAGCCGCTCCTGCAATTTCCGGGCTAAGCAGCGGGCCTCCGAAAAGATAGAGGAGCCCTGCTGCCACAGGTATTCCCGCAATATTATATATGAATGCCCAGAACAGGTTTTGCCTTATATTTCGCATCACTGCACGGCTCAGGGCTATGGCTTTCCAGACATTTCCGATATCCCCGGTTATCAGGAGGATATCAGCTGTACCGGCCGCAACGTCCGTACCCGTGCCCAGCGCCATGCCTACATCAGCCCGGGCAAGAGCCGGAGCGTCGTTTACGCCGTCTCCGACCATAGAGACAATACGCTTATGGTCTGTCTGTAACTCCCTGACTTTATCAGCCTTATCTCCGGGCAGGACACCTGCAATAATGTTCTGTTTGTTTATCCCGGCCTGTGCGCCCGCCGTTTCGGCTGCAGCTCGGTTATCGCCGGTTATCATAAAGACTTCTATCCCGGATGCCATAAGCCTTGAGACGGCTCCCTGCGCTGATTCCCTTACCCTGTCCGATATTGAGAAAACGGCAGCCGGTCTTCTGTTGATAGCCGTGAAAATTGTTCCGCCGCGATTTTCCCTGCTGTTGTCCGGGCCATCATTATCATCATCAAAGAAGCCTGAAATATCGATCCCATTCTCAAGCATCATATCATGGCTTCCAACAAGTACAGACTTTCCGCCGGCTTCAGCCTTTACGCCTCTGCCAGGGATGTTGAGAAATCCACTGATGTCGTAGTATTCCAGGGTTGAATTCAGACGCTTTTCCGCAAATTCAACGACAGCTCTTGCTGCCGGATGCTCGGATCCCTTCTCAACTGAAGCCGTGAGCCTGAGGATTTCATCTTCCTCTCCGGTATCACTGTTGTATCTGAATCCGGAAACAACCGGCCTGCCTTCAGTAATTGTCCCTGTCTTGTCGAAAATGACCGTATTGATCTTATGTGTATTTTCAAGCACCTCTCCGTTTTTTATTAAAATGCCCATTTCGGCGCCTCTTCCCGTACCCGCCATAACAGCCGCCGGGGTTGCCAGTCCAAGTGCACAGGGGCAGGCTATAACCAGCACCGATACAAAAACACGAATAACGAAGGCCGGCTCTTTACCCGCGATCAGCCATAATACCGCTGCAACAAAAGCAATCGCCATAACAGCCGGAACAAATCTGCCGGCAACAATGTCGGCAAATCTGGCAACCGGGGCTTTGCCTGTCTGCGCTTCTTCAACCAGCCTTATTATTGACGCAAGAAAAGTCTCATCCCCGGTCCTGGTAATTCTCATTTTCAGGAAGCCTTCCCCGTTGATACTGCCCCCTGTTAATTCATCCCCCGGCACCTTGGCTACAGGCATGCTTTCACCTGTCAGCATTGCTTCATTCACAGACGACGTGCCTTCGGCAACTATCCCGTCCGCCGGCACAGCCTGCCCAGGCCTGACCAGCGCAATATCTCCGGCCCTGATTTCTTCCTGGGCTATCATAATTTCCTGTCCATCCCTGATTACGGAAGCATATTCCGGTTTGAGTGACGAAAGCTTTCTGATCGCATCATAAGCCTTTCCCTTGCTGATATGTTCAAGGTATTTCCCCAGCATCACCAGTGTCAGCACTACCGCCGCCGCTTCAAAATAAAGAGCGCCGGTATGCGATGCGTCGCCGGCCACTATCATTGATGCGGAATAAGCGCTGAATATAAAGGCGCTGCCGGTCCCTGCGGCAACCAGAGTGTCCATATTGGGCGAACCTTTAAGTAATTTCCTGATTCCCGAGATAAAGAATCCTGAACCGGCAATAATAACAGGTATAGTAAGCGCCAGCTGCAAAATCGCAAAAGCTGCCGGATTGTCATGCATCGAAAACATCCGGGGTAAAGGAAGCCCTCCGAAAGGCAGCATGTGCGACATAGCGACATAAAGCAGGGGTATTGTAAAAGCCGCCGATACAATAAGCCTCTTTTTCATTGAGGCCTGAGTTCTTTTTCTTTGTTCCTCTTCTTTTATCAGGTATGAATTGCCGCTCCTGATCTCCGACGCCGAAAACCCGGCCTTGCCGACAGCAGAAACCATATCCTGGATTTTTGCCAGGGAAGGATCATACTCAACTGCAGCCTTCGATGAAGCCAGGTTAACAGACGCTTTTTCCACTCCGCGAATCCTAATAAGGGCTTTTTCAACTGCTGAAGCGCAGGATGCACATGACATGCCCTTTATAGATAAATCAACCTTCTGCAAAGCTTTATTCTGTAAAGCTCTATTCTGCAAACCTTTATCCATTTTTATCGCCGCCTTATCTGCCGGTCAGTTTTCCAGGTGTTTCTCCGGTCGGTTATCAGTTTGCTGCTCCGTCCATTCATCCTCTCATGCTTCCGGCAGGCAATCCACAGTCTTTTTTTGATTGCTTTCCCTTATTTATTCCCTGTTATCGGCAATAAAAACAGTGTTCCCGCTTATCGACTTTAGACTGCCATCTGAATACCTCCCGCGAATATATTTTTTATTTATTATTGTTTACTCATATTTCTTTCTTTTCGCTATGCAGTATATCCCAGGCCTTACGCAATGAATATATCATTTCCTCAACCATGGCGGCGGGATCCTCAGCTTTGATGACCCCGCTGGTGCTGCCTGTTGCCATGGCGCCCGCCATTATTATGTTGTATACATCTTTCCCGTTGCTTATTCCGGCGCCCTGCAACACCATAATCCTGGGATTTATTGCTTTTACTGTTTCTATTGTACTTCTCACATAACTGATGTCGCTTGTTTTCCCGGTCCCGATCAATTCCTCCGGTTCGGCAACGATAAGATTCGGTCCAAGATGTGCGACAGCTGATATTTCGTCAATGGTACCGGCGCATACAATAGTCGCCAGACCCGTTTCATCTGCACGCCTTATTGTTTTTTCAATCTCGTCGAGGGTCAGCTTTTTTTCTGCGTGATTAAGCATCACACCCGATGCCCCGGCGGCTTTCACAGCCTCAGGCAGGACAGAGCCAAGTCCTCTTCCCGCATGGAGATGATCCATGTGCTGCGCAAAAATAAGTATTCTTGAGGTGTTTTCTGCAAGCAGCCTTATATCAGTATACTGTGGAGTAACAATTATATCGACATCATACTTATACGCCACACGGTCTATCACTTTTGCAAGCGAAAGCATTTCATCCCCGTACAAATATGCTTTAGGTCCGATTTCGAAAAAAGGCGGTCTGATCTGAAATCCATTAAACATCATTCACTCCGGTTTAATGCTTTATTCCTTTGCCACTACAAAAATGTACTACATCATGACATACTGCATTATACTACAAAGTGTATGCTCACACCAATATATTTTCGAAATTAATTTCAACATTTTTCGTTGTTTGCGCCAAATTATTATAGAAATTTCGACGATAGTTTCGATAATCGTTTGATAATCAATACTATCATTTATTTAAAAAATATTATGCATTTAAAGTCAGACAAATCTCGAATAAATATCTATATCATCCCGCTCATTCCATCCCACTGCTTTCCAGAAGGCTTTGCCCTGTTCATTCTCCCGAAAGACAAAAACGTGACACTTATCTATTCCTTCCTCCTTGAGCCTGAAAAGGCAGCGTCCAACGACCTCTCTGCCGATGCCTTTCCCCTTGTGCGATTCCTCAACGGCAACGTGGTTGATATAACCCCTTCGTCCGTCATGCCCGCAAAGAGCAACAGCAACGATCTTTCCCTCATCTACAAAGCATTGGCTCATGCCCTTGTTTCTAAGCATAAATCTGGTAAAGCCCTGCAAGCCGTCAGTTCCGCTCAGGCCTATTCCGGGAGTTTTACGCCACAGGCCGTATATCTCTTCATGATCATCTATGTGAAGGTCTCTTGCTCCTCTGAGCGGCGTCAGTTTGAAGCGGAAGCGGCATTCTCCATCATCACAGCCCTCATACTCGCCTCCGTTATGCTCTATCACCTTGCGGGAACATGCATTGGTTTCACTGCATGTAACAAGGGCTTTCGGGATCCCAAGCCCGGCAGCTTTTTTCAGCAGTTCGGCCAGAATAATATTCCCAAACCCTTTTTCTCTCTGCGAAGGCCTTATACAATATCCTATGTGGCCGCCCCTCTTTCTGAGCCTGTCGTTGAGGTAATGCCTGACTTTTCCTATGCCTGCCGGAACTCCGTCGACATAAAGCCAGAACTTGGTCTGTGGCACCCAGTGGCGGGGAAGGTCCTTTCCTGCGGCAAAATTCAGGTTATGGATAAGATAGTCCGTAAATCCGGCCTCATCTACATCATAGCCGTTATTTTTGAACCCGTTTTCACCCGGACCTATCTCATGTATCATGTCCAGCACATCAAGACCATCTTTCAGCGAAAGTTCTCTCAGTTCAATTGTCTGTTCCTTCACTTTGCTCCTTCCCGCCGTCGATTCCCGGTATTATTTTTCAAAATCGAATTTATATTTGCTAAGGCCAAGTTCGTCCCTGACCTGCACGAATTGTTTCTGCAGGTTTTCATTCAGCGGCACTCCCTTGTTTTCTCTTTTTTTGCCTTCGTAATATTCCTTTTCACCTGCTGTATAGATCCTTTCAGCCCCGGGCATTTTTTTGGAGGCACGCAGCTCGCGCAGTATGTTGCCCACGATTTTCTTAAAGATGCCTGTATTAATGAATGACGAAATATTTATGGCGATGAAGAAGTGTCCCAGCTTATATGGCGCTTTATTTCCTTCTTCGTCAAAGCCGGTCAGCTGCTTAAGATAAGCTCCATCCTGCAAGGCTGAGCTGAGGATCTCGACTACTGTCGCATAACCATAACCCTTGTATCCTGCGGTTTCTTCACCGATGCCGCCAAGCGGGGTCAGCGCAGCTTTACCCTTAACAAGATCGATAAGTATCTGCTTTGTGTCTGTCCTGGTATTCCCTTCTTCGTCGATTACCCATCCCTTTGGCAATTCTTTGCCTTCTCTGTCATAAACTTCGATTTTCCCTCTTTGTGACACTGATGTCGCACAGTCCAGTATAAAAGGGAACTCCTCGTCAGTAGGGATCCCAAATGTAAGGGGATTGGTGCCCAGCATATTCTCTACACCGAATGTCGGTGCAATAGATGGTCTGGCGTTTGTGCCCGTTATACCTATCATTCCGTTGTCGCACGCCATCAGCGCATAATATCCGGCTATCCCGTAATGAGTTGAATTTCTTACTGCAACCATGCCCATGCCATAACGGGCTGCCTTGTCGATTGCCATTTGCATCGATTTTTTTGCGATCACATGCCCCATCCCGTGATGGCCATCCACAACCGCCGTTGTTGGCCCTTCTTTTATAACTTCAAAATTGGTGACCGGTTTTTGAATCCCATCTTTGATCCTGTCATAATATATGGTTTTAAACCTGCCGGCTCCATGGGAATCGATACCCCTCTTGTCCGCCGTTATCAGCACATCGGCGCAAATCGCGGCATCCTCTTCCGGAACACCAATTGTCTTAAAAGTGTCGATCATAAATTTTTCAACCAGCTCATACTTCAGCCAAACCGTCTTCTCGCTCATCTTAAGCCACCCTCATCTTCTTTATCGCTGTTTTACACAAACGTCCTGATTCAAGATTATATCAAAAAAGAAAAGTCTTTGCACGATATAGTGACCGTTCAAAACATTCGTGCTATAATGTCTTTATATTAAGAACGGCACCGCATACCGGCGGATGCCTGGAAGGACAGATTAGAATGGACGAATTTTTGATTAAAGCAGAAGAAAGAGATCCCGGGAAGAGAAGATACAGAGAACCCGGTACCATCGCCGGCGTATTATATGGCGACGGAATCGAAGGCTCACTCCCCGTCAGCCTGCAGGCTTCACCGCTGCAGAAGCTTATTTCTGTACACGGTTCACATGCAAGGCTTACCTTATTGCTTAACAACGACGAAAAAATCGGTATCCTTAAGGAAATCCAGAAAAACCCAATGTCCGGAAATATTATCCATGCTGACATCCAGCTGGTATCCAAAACACAGGAGGTTAAAACAAAAATACCTCTGGTGTTCACCGGACGTGAAGAATTCCATCAGAAGGAGCTCCGGCTCCAGGTGCTTAGATCTGAAGTCGAAGTGCAAGGCGTGCTTTCAGCACTGCCCGAATCAATAGAAATCGATGTATCATCAGCAGGGCTGGGTTATTCAATAACATTAGCCGACCTCAACCTTGGTGACAAAATAAGGATCCTCGACAGGGAAGACGAAGTATATGCCCAGGTAGTACATCTGCACGCAGTTGCTGAAGAACCTGAGGCCGAAGAAGAAGGCGCCGAAGAAGAGGAAGCTGCTTCTGAAGGTTCAGATACTGAGGATTCTGCGGCAAAGGGAGACAATTCCGGCGCAGAAGCCTGATATGGCAAGGCAGCAGTACAACGAGGCAGCTTTTATCAGTTAGCTGCATTCATTATTTTTTCAAGGTCAAGCGGCTGGATATGGCAGCCGTCTTTATACGCTCTCATATTGCCCCCTGATATTTCATCTATGAGCGCGATATGGCGGTCTTCTCCGACCCTGCCAAATTCAAATTTGATATCATAAAGCTCAAGGCCTTTTTTCCCAAGCTCATTTTTTACAATTACACCGACTTTCCTGGTCAGGCTTACTATCTCACCATATTCTTTTTTTGTCATGATCCCAAGCATTTCAAGCGCATCCCCGGTGATCGGAGGATCATTTCTCGCGTCATCCTTCAGCGTTATTTCAACAAAGGAATCGAGCATGTCCCCGTCTTTACAGTATGCCCCGTAACGCTTGTAAAAGCTCCCCACAGCCCTGTATCTCAAAATGACCTCGATCCCTTTTCCAAACAGGGTGGCGGGTTTGACAGTCATGGTGGCGTCGCCGACATCCGCCTCAATAAAATGTGTCGGTATACCCTCATCCGAAATTTTATCAAAGAAAAATTTTGTCAGCTTAAGCCCTGCCTTGCCCGCGCCTTCTATTGACAGTGCAACTGTGTTGGATCCGGGGTCAAAAACTCCGTTGGTGCCGGTTGCATCATCTTTGAACTTCAGAAGATAATTACCGTCTTCTTTGCGGTAAACATCCTTCGTCTTGCCTGTATATACTTTCTCCATGGCTGCCTGCCTCCTCTGTATTAATGAAAATATAAATGCATCATTTCACATTTAATGTGAATTTCATGTCACATTTACTGCCACATTTCCTGCCACATTTACTGTGAAATAATTATAGCATATGGAGCAGCAGCAGACCATGCCTGAGGATTTGAATTATCAGCACACTAAAAATATCTCTATGTCACTGCATTATCGAAATGCCTATTCTCTGCGCTTATGTTTTAAACCCGGGAATTCAGGCAAATACAGAAGCAGGAGATATCCAATCAAAATGCTTAATCCGCATTGTATAAGGTTCATAGGCAGGTTGGCAAATGCATATGCCAGCCCGAATGCTTTGTCTACAAGCCCCAGTATGTAAGCTTCTGCTAAAAAATATCCTGCCACCATGAATAAGGCGCCGGCAGTGATAGCCGTAATATTTCTGATACTGTTGCCCGTTTTCGGCCTGACGATATCAGCGAGAGACCCGGATCCGGCTTTTTCAGTCCCAGACATAACTTTTCTATCCTTCTTTTTCAGGAGCCATCTATATGCTATAAAACCTGCCAGAAAACCCTCCAGTCCCTTTACGACAAAGGTAACAGGCATATATATCACCGCCCCGAACGCCAGGTCTGCCAGCATCGAACCAAATGCGCCTGCCACAAGGCCTGCACCCGGTCCCAGCGTCACAGCTGCAATCAGGATCACGACATCTCCAAGATTGATATATCCCGGCGGCAGAGGCCCCGGAAATGCTGTAAACCTTGTAGCCAGAAAGACCAGCGCAGTCATAAGACCGGCAAGCACCACTTTCTTTGTATTTATACTTTTACTCATTTTCTCCATTTTTTATTTCCCCACCTTCCTCTGAACCCAAATTTCTGCGCCGCTTAACGCAAATTCCAGTTCAGCTGAACACAATATCCTGCGCTTCATATTTATTATGCCGCTTCTCACTTTAAGTGCTATAATGATATACATGATCTGGTTGTATTAGAAGACTCAGATTGTATTTTTTTAATGGTATCAGATGTCGGCAGCGTTTAATACGGAATCGGCAGCGCTGTCACGCAATGCCCGTGCACCGGAAAGCAGGAGAAGGAAGGCGGAAAGCAATATATGCCAATTATCAAGCTTGATTCAAATTCAGGGGTCCCGTTCTACGAACAAATTTATGACGCTGTAAAGTCGGAGATAGTTGCAGGCGCGCTGAAACACGGTGAAAAGCTGCCCTCAAAAAGATGCCTGGCCACCCGTCTCCAATGCAGCCTTAATACAGTGCAGGGCGCATATAGCCAGCTTACAGCGGAAGGTTATATAAATCCAAGATCCCGGAGTGGTTATTATATATCAAAAATCGACGGTATGTTAAATCTGGAGAAAAGCGAGGAAGACGAGGAGGCTGAATCATCTCAGGATCCCGCATACAGGTATGACCTTACCCATCACGGCATTGATTCAAACGCGTTCCCTTTCTCGGTCTGGCGGCGGCTGACAAAGGAATCAATAAACGAATATGATATGGATCTGCATAAAACCGGAGAATCACAGGGATACTCAGGGCTAAGGTCAAGCATATCCAGGTACCTGCGCCAGTCGCGCGGTGTCAAATGCTCGCCGCAGCAGATTATAATCAGCTCGGGGACAGAAATGCTGGTCCAGCTCCTGATACAGCTTTTTGGCGAAAAGAGTATATATGCACTTGAGGATCCGGGATACGAAAAATTGAACCTCATTTTTAAGAGCAACCGCTCTGTATACAAAGCCATGCCTCTTGACAGCGAAGGCATCCTGCCGCAAGCGCTCAGAGAAAGCGGTGCCCATATAGCCTTTACGACACCATCACACCAGTTTCCTACAGGAACGATAATGCCGATCAACAGGCGTATAAATCTGCTGCAATGGGCAGGTGAAAGTCCCGAAAGATATATTGTCGAAGATGATTATGACAGCGAGTTCAAATATGGCGGCATGCCTGTGCCATCACTTCACAGCCTTGATACCGGCGACAGTACGATATATGCCGGCTCTTTTTCGAAATGTCTTACCCCCTCGATAAGGATCAGCTACATGGTGCTCCCGCTAAAACTGATGGAGCCATATTACAGCAAGCTTAGTTTTTATGTATGCCCCGCTTCACTGATAGAGCAAAAAGCGCTTTGCAGGTTTATTGACGAAGGGCATTTCGAAAGGCACCTTAACAGGATGCGAAATATATACAAGAAAAAACGGGAATGCCTGATTTCGGCAGTCCGCTCTGAAATACCCGATGCCGTTATATCGGGCGCCAATGCAGGCCTTCATGTCTTACTGACAGTCCGTACAAGAAAAACAGAATCTGAAATTGTCAGTGCCGCCGCTGCAAAAGGCGTAAGGATATATGGACTCTCCCGTTTTTTCTCTCCTGAGAGGCAGGAAGTGTATGATGCCCGGGACAGGGCTGCCCCCGGAGCGCCGGTTTCCCTGCTGCTGGGCTTTGCGTCAGTCGATGCGGCTGACATCCCGGAAGCAGTCAGGGCTCTTCGTTCAGCCTGCGGTCGTTAATTTCAATACGGTTATCAGTGCGGCCGAAGATTTGAAGCTGCTCTCCGCTGCCGTATAATGTGCGGATATCTTCAAGGGCTTCCTGCAATTTGTGATATACTGACTCATTAATCTGTTCCCTGCTGCCTGACTCATAACGCAATATGGCTTCATGGATGTCGAGCAGGCAGTATTTGCCGTCATTTGCGGCGTTGGGATGGAGCATATACATCGGTACATAAGAAACCTCAGCTATTTTTGTTTCGCCTGTTTTCACATTTTTGACAAGTTCAATATTGACGATAGACGTAAGGTTCGTATATTTATCCTGCTGGTTCGAAATGAAGTTGCCAAGGCAATAGCAAATATATCCTGAATCGCCGATTCCCATCGGCTGCGGCACATGCACATGGCCTCCGAGTATGAGCCCGGCGCCCTCCGAGAACAGGAATTCCGCCAGCTCCTTCTGCTGCGGCGACGGAAGGGTGTGGTACTCATTCCCCCAGTGCATGAATACCGCGATCATGTCGGCTCCGGTTCCCCTGGCTGCAGCCATGTCGTTCTTCAAAAGGTCGTAATCAATAATCGAGATATCAGTCATATAATCTTTCGTATATATGTTTACCGCATACTCAAAACCTGTCACCGGCATTCCGTTGGTCCCGTAAGTAAACGCAAGGAAGGCTATCCTGATCCCCTTAACGTCGATGACCCTGATCCCTGCCGAAGCCTGCCTTTCCTCCGCAGACCTGTATGTTCCTACATTGCTTATTCCGTTTTCCTCAAGTATATCAAGCGTCCGTACGAGGCCCTGAAGGCCCGAATCCACGCTGTGATTGCAGGCTGTCGAGAGGAGGTCTATCCCTGCCTCTTTCAGGTCCCAGGCAAATATATCAGGCGCGCGGAACATCGGATAACCTGAATACCCGCTCCCTGGGAAGGTGGTTTCAAGGCACGCCACAGACAGATCCGCTTTATTGAAATACTTTTCGGCATATTTAAAGATATACTTAAAGTCGTACTCCCCGCTCTGCGTATCGTAGACTGAATTGATTATCGGCATATGAAGGACGATATCTCCCGCGACTGCGATTTTGGCGGTTATAAGAGACGGATTGGGTTTGTTTGTGCCTTCGTCAGATGTCTCCGGATCAGCGACGGCGATACCAGCCTCAGTGCCTGGTGAAGAACCGGTCCTGTTACCCGGCACATCGCCGAATACGGCACCGGCGTCTGCGCCCGTACCTGCGCCTGCGCCTGCTAAAACTGCTGCGGCAATAATTGCGGCCGCAACGGTGATCACTGCTGCGATGCCCATGGTAAGCATGCTGCGCGACTTCAATAATGCAGATGCTTTTATTTTGAATAAATCTGGCAGTTTAAATGCCGGCCTATTCATATCTCTCCTCTTCCTGTCCCTCTCCTTTTCCCTTCGTTCCCTGCTCCGGGGCTTCCTCCCCGGTTACCTTTACGAGTATCTTCTTGACCCTGTGCTCGTCCATTTCGACTACTGTCACATACAATCCCTTATAAACGAATGCGTCCCCGGCTGACGGGAACCCGTTCACCATCCCGATGACCCATCCGCCAACTGATGAATAATCGGGAAATTGTTCCTCCTCATCCTCATCCATATCAAAAAGCCTGTAAAAATCTGATATGCTCATACTTCCATCAACTTCATATTCATCGGGCAGGATCTCGCGAAATTCCCTCCTGATCTCGTCAGTCTCGTCCCATATTTCTCCTACAAGCTGTTCAAGTATGTCCTCCATGGTAATGATGCCCATTGTGCCGCCATAATCATCGACCACAACCGCCATTTGTATCCTTCGCCTTTTGAATTCATTCAGTACCGCGGGTAGCTTCAGGTTCTTATGTATGAAGCAGGCTTCCATCAGGACCGGCCGCACCGCAGTATCAGGGCTCTCCAGGGCTGACGGCGTTCCGACAGCAAGCTTGTAGAAATGATTCAGATAAAGGATGCCGATTATGTCATCGGGATTCTTATCATATACAGGAAGGCGTGAATGTCTGGACTCATCAATTATGAGCATGATCTCATCCATTTTGGCATTTATGTCTATTGCCGTCATGTCTACGCGCGGCGTAAGTACTTCCCCAGCCGATATTTCGGAAAACTCTATCGTTGACCTCAGGAGCTCGCCTTTCTCATCGTCGACGACCCCTTCCTCGCCGGCTATTTCGAAAACAGCCGACAGTTCATCTTCTGTGAGAGAATTATTGTTGCCTCCATTGCCTCCGTTGACTCCGTCTGCTCCCCAAAGGCGCGAAACCCACCTTA
>JAQUNY010000007.1 GCA_028717405.1 Eubacteriales bacterium | reverse complement strand
CCGGTATGCGACGGGGTTCTCTTTGAAGTGCCTTATAGAGTATATATGGCTTCTGGTGACAGTGAGATAATGACAAAGAACCTGCCATATTTTAAAAAGTACCTCCGATATATTTCGGGGAAAGCCGATCATGAAGATGGTATGGTTGGGTATGGCCTTTACGACTGGGCATCGCCGGAAACAAAGAGGCCGAATATTCCCGCGGTGCCTGTAAAATTTATCAATACTGTTTTAATAATAAAATTTCATCGAATAGCCGTGCTTGCAGCGGAGTTGGGAGGACTGAAGGAAGAGGCCGCAGAGCTTGGGAAAGAGGCGGCCAGGCTTGAGGCGTTGTTCAGGAGCAAATTTATTACCGGCGATGGCACATCTGCCATCGGTGAGCAGACGGCAGTTGCCATGATCATATACCACAGGCTGTATGATTGCCTGGGGAATGAGCCCGGGAAAGGCCTGGAGCCTCTGAAGGCCCAGCTCAAAAGGCTTGTTGAAGAGCGGGACTTTCATCATAATTGCGGGATGGTTGGCTTAAGACACCTTTATGATGCATTAAGCATATGCGGGCTTGATGAATATGCATACAGGATAATTACGGCAAGAGGATATCCCAGCTATTCACTGTGGCTTGAGGGCGGTGCGACAACGCTTTGGGAAACCTGGCAACCCGGCCATTCGAAGAACCACCATATGTATTCAGACTTTATGGCATGGCTTATGAAAAAGCTTGTCGGCATCAACCCTGTTGCCGAAGCCCCCGGATATGAAAAAGCAGTCATAGACCCTGTATTTGTGCCGGGACTGGATTGGTGCAGAGGATTTTGCGACACCGTGAGGGGAAGGATATCAGTTGAATGGGAAAGAACCGGCCTATCCGGGGGTGCGGCAGGTACAGCGGCTGAAAGCAGCTTCACCATCAGAATCAACATTCCTGAAGGTGTTCGCGCCACTTTCAAAGGGAGGCGGCTGAAAACGGGTAAAAATGAATTTTCCCTGTGATCTCCGTTTGTGTCAGCTTCAGGGATAGAATTGTTTATCTGTGATATTATATATATAAGATTTGCGGCAGGTTGATAAATGAATGACCGTAACACACTTGACCGGCAGGGGCGGATATCATGAAAATTGGTTTTATAATTCACGAGATAAGAAGGCGGACGATCGGAGAATCGTTTTTCGCGGCAAGAGGTTATGGACTTGAACAGGCACAGTTTAATTTCACATCCTTCTGCGGGACTGACATGCCCGAAAAAATCCCCGATGATATTGTAAGGGAAACTGTTTCGGCTTCACGCGAATATGGTGTCGAAATAGTTGCCATAAACGGCACTTTCAACATGATTGGGAAAGACCGCGGCAGGCTTTCCGAAGACATCCGGAGGTTTGAGCTTATAGCTGAAACCGGAGTGCGCATGGGCTGCAAACTGATCACGCTTTGCACGGGGACAAGGTCCGGCAAGTCTATGTGGAGCTGGCACCCTGACACAATATCACAGGTTTCCTGGGATGAATTGACGGACACAATAGGAAAAGTACTCGTTATAGCAGAAAAATACGATATGCTCCTTGGCATTGAACCTGAATATACCAATGTGGTGAATACCGCGGACAGGGCACTCAGGCTGATTGAAACAATGGGCGGCAGACGCCTCAGGATAATAATGGACTGCGCAAACCTGTTCCATCCGGGGGAGGCAAAAAAGGAAAATGTAAGGGGTGTCATCGGGCAGGCATTTGACCTTCTCGGCGATTTTGTGGCTGCGGCGCATGGGAAAGATATACTGGAGTCAGATGGTATAAAATTTACCTATGCCGGGAATGGCATCATAGATTTCGATTATTTCCTTGACCGACTGGATATGTGCGGATATAAAGGCGGAATGATTCTGCATGGAACTCATAGCGAAGCTGAGATGGCTGCCGCCGCATCATTCATTAGAAAGAAGCTGGAAGGCAGGGAAAAATAGCAGTTCACTGCTGCAATAGAGAATAACAATGTTGCTGCATAAAGATATATCTGTAATTTTCATGAAAGAGTAAATTCCAGTTGGCCTCTCCTACTCTGGATGTTACTTTTGCAATTCACGCGTCGTAAAAGAATTTTTAAAACCTATTGCATATTGTGTGAAGCCGTGATAGCATTAGCGCGTTAGTCATCAAACATAACACAAATCAAGGATTCATTTCCGGATACAACTCTCTTTAATTAAAATTTATTAGAGCGGGAAGTTAAGAGCAAATAATCCAAATCAATTAAAGGGGGTATATGAAGATGGCAGATAAAGTATTAACATGCAAGGATTGCAACGCGGAATTCATTTTCAATGAAAGCGAACAGGCTTTTTATAAGGAAAAGGGATTTGACAATGAGCCACAAAGGTGTCCTGACTGCAGAAGAGCCAGGAAACAGCAGAGAAACAACGGCAGCGGTGGCAGCAGGGGCGGCTATAGCAGTGGCGGTGGCAGCAGAGGCGGCTACGGCAGCGGTGGCGGCAACAGGTGGTAAGACTGGCAGACTGAACAGGTGAAGGACTGAAAACCCTGTAGCCTGTAAGAGAATATTCTTTGGGACTATCAGGTTTTGGAAAGAGTTCTGAACAAAGATAAAAGACCGGATGCATTCGGGTATAAACCCGAATCTGATGGTCTTTTATTTGATTGATTTTTGCAGCAGAGGCAAAGGCATATGCTTACGGTAATATTGCTTATCATTTCGAACATATTTATGACATTCGCCTGGTATGGGCACCTGAAATACAAGCAGACAGCGCTTCCCTTAGTTATTCTGACAAGCTGGCTGATAGCATTTTTTGAGTATTGTTTTCAGGTGCCGGCTAACAGGATAGGGAGTAATTATTTCTCTGCCGCACAGTTGAAAATGATACAGGAAGTGATCAGTCTCACTGTATTCGCATTTTTCTCCCTGCTGTACCTGAAAGAAGCTTTCAGATGGAATTATGCAGTCTCTTTCATGTTGCTTCTCGGGGCAGTCTTTTTTGCGTTTAAAAAATTCTGAAGGGCTGCATTGTGTTGAGATAACTGTGTAAAGAGGGCTACGTTGTTTAAAACGTGCAATTTGTGAAGCGCTGCAGTTTAATTCATACAAGTCTCTGTGGTATAATATCCCTGTCTTTAATTTGCAGCAGGGCAGAGGCATAATTCCGCGGGAGGGGAGCAGATGCTCGACATCAGTATTTATCAAAAACCTTTTGAGATATTCGGGGTCAACGTTGGATTTTCTGTAGTCGTCGCCTGGTGTGTCATTGCTGCCCTGATTGTTCTCCTGCTTTTTGTAAGAAGGGCGGCAGGCAGATTTCAGGAGGTCCCGCATGGCTTTCAGAATGTAATTGAGTTTGCGGTGGAAGGCATATATGATTTTGCCCGCAGCAAGGTTGGCAGACACGCAGATTCAGTAGCCCCCTTTGCCCTGACCTTTATTTTTTACATATTTTTTACTACTATTATTGATTTGTTTGGGATACCGCCGGCAACTGAAGATATTAACTGCACATTTGCACTTGGCCTTTGCTCATTTATAATGGTCAATGTTGAGGCACTTCGGTTCAAAGGACTGAAAGGCAGGATCAAAGCTCTTGCAGCACCTGTTCCCTATGCCTTGCCTATAAGGATCCTGACAGATTGTGTTGCGCCTGTTTCAATGGGCATACGCCTCTTTGCCAATGTTTTTGTAGGCGGCGTCATAATGCAGCTGGTTTACATGGTTTTCCCGCTTGTAGTACCTGCGATACTTGCCTCGTATTTCAATGTGCTTCATATCGGGATACAGGTATTCATATTCGCAATGCTTTCCCTGACATTCGCAGGTGAGGCTGTTGAGCAGGAATAGAACAGGCCCGGTGAGCAGTAAAGCCGGTTACACTGAATTGAAAAGGTTTATCGGATAGGTCGTGGGGAAATCACAGGCAGGTGGTTAAGTTTTTGTTGTTTATATGGTTAAATAGTTTGGGCAATTTGAGTAATGCGGGCGATATAGGTGATTTAAGCAGCTTGTATGAATACGAACCGGAGGGAAGATAAATGAGTGCAATCGGAATAATTGCCATAGCTTCGGCAATAGCCGTATTATGCGGAGCAGCTTCCGCAATAGGGATGGGACTTGCCACAAGCAGGGCTGTTGACGCAATAGCAAGACAACCGGAAGCGTCGGGGAAAATAAACACCTCGTTTACTTTCGGGCTTATTATGATGGAGACAATAGCTATATTTGCTTTGCTGGTGGCTATTCTGCTGATTTTTGTCCTGGCTCCGACAGTTTCCTGAGACGGGGGATAACGCATGGAAAACATACTGAATCCGACATCAATAATACTGCACATGATAAATGCGGCTATTCTTTTTGTTGCCGTATATTTTCTGCTGTATAAACCGGTAAGAAAATTTATGACCGGCAGGAGCGAAAGGATCGCAGCTCAGCTTAATGAAGCGCAAGAAATAAAAAATGAGTCTGAAAAGGCACTTTCAGAAAGCCGTATTAAGACTCTTGATGCTGACAGGAATGCTGTGGATACAATCGAAAAAAGTGCTGTCCAGGCGCAAAAAAATGCCGGTGCCATAATAAGCGACGCCGAGAATAAGGCAGAACAAATTATCAGCAGGGCTCATGATGAAGCCGGCCGCATAATGAAAGAAACGCGTGAGTCGATGGAGGCTGAAGCTGCAGGGTTGGCAGTTGCAATAGCTGCAAAAATCCTGGAGAGGGAAGTGAATGCCGAAGACAACAGGAATATAATTGAAAAATTTTTGTCAGAAGTTAGACATAAAGGCGAAACAAGGAAGGACAATGATTAAAGGATCTATTATTGCGGCAAAACAGCCTGATGATTCAACAATAAAAAAAATCAGCTCCGTATTCGGCCAAATATATGGTACAGAAGTGGTTTTTGAATTAAAGCCGGACCCTTCACTGCTGGGAGGCATATGTGTAGAAATAGACGGCACCCTATATGACGGAAGCCTGCGCGGGAAACTGGGCAAAATCGTGAAAATAATGAAAAGCGAGGGGCCTTAAAATTGTTTGACTGGAAGACCATCGGACAGGAGCTCCGCGGCAGGCTCGACCAATATGCGCCTGAAACAAACAGACTTTCACGTTCCTCCGGCACTGTGCTCAGCATAGGCGACGGCATGGCGCGGCTTGATGGTCTCCGGGGCTGCAGGCTGAACGAGCTGCTCGAATTTGACGGCGGCGGTTATGGGGTTGCAATGGATCTGGTAGAGGACTCGGTCGGCGTTTCACTGCTTGGAGATGATGCTGTTGTTTCTGCCGGAATGAAGGCTTACGGGACCGGACAGGTCCTTAAGGTCCCCGTCGGAGAAGGGCTGACAGGCCGCGTGGTGAACCCGCTGGGATTACCTCTGGACGGAAAAGGAAGGATACATCCTTCAGGATATCGCTCTGTTGAAGCAGATGCACCGGGGATAACCGACAGGCAGCCTGTGAATGCTTCCATGGAGACCGGCCTGATGATCATAGACGCAATTGTTCCCATAGGCAGAGGCCAGCGTGAGCTCATAATCGGGGACAGGCAGACCGGCAAGACTGCTATAGCAATAGATACAATACTTAATCAGAAAGATAAAGACATAGTCTGTTTTTATGTTGCCATAGGACAAAAAGCATCCGGGATATCCAGGATAATCAATATGCTTGAAAAAGCAGGAGCAATGAAATACACAACAGTGATATGTTCAACAGCCGCCGATTCCGCCACGCTGCAGTTTATTGCGCCGTATTCGGGGTCAGCCATGGCCGAGTATTTTATGTATGCCGGAAGAGACGCGCTTATAGTTTATGACGATCTTACCAGGCATGCCACAGCATACCGCGCAATGTCACTGTTGCTGAGGAGGCCTCCCGGACGCGAGGCTTACCCTGGAGATGCTTTTTATCTCCACTCCAGACTGCTTGAAAGAGCCGCCCATTTAAACAATGATCTTGGGAATGGGTCAATCACAGCATTGCCGATTATCGAAACACAGGCCGGAGACATTTCGGCATATATTCCTACAAATGCCATCTCGATAACGGATGGACAGATATATTTGGAAACAGACCTTTTCAATGCGAATATCCGGCCGGCGGTAAACAGCGGGTTGTCTGTATCACGTGTGGGAGGAGCAGCGCAAAGCAGGGCAATGCAACAGGTCAGCGGGCAACTGCGGCTGGAACTGGCTCAATACAGAGAAATGCAGGTGTTTTCCCAGTTTTCATCAGAGATGGATGCGTCCACACAGGAATTGCTGCAGTACGGCAACACACTCACTGAGCTTCTTAAACAACGCAATAATGAGCCGATGGAGATGCCCGTCCAAATAATATTGCTTTATATTGTTACGAAAAAGCTGCTTCCGCCAGGAATGCCCCGGGAACAATTCAATACATTCAAGGAACAATTCCCGCGGTACCTGCTTTTGCATTATCCGGAAATACTCAGGGCTATAAGGGAAGAGGACGGATTAAGTGATCCGCTGCAAAAGCAGATCACCGGAAGCCTTGGGAAATGGATCGCAGCTCAGGATATCGGAGAGTTAAAATGAATTCTGTTGAAGAGATAAATCATCACATAAAGGTAGTACAGGACACACGGAAAATCACAAGGGCCATGTACCTGATTTCATCTTCAAGGACTAAACGGGCTTTGCGGTTGAACGAATCCAATAAGCTTTATTTTCAGCGTGTCAGGTCCAACATACGATTCATAATTGAAAACTCCGGCGACAGTCTGCAGAATCCATATTTTCGCCAGCATCCGGGAAAACAGGTAGCCTATCTGGTGATAGCAGGAGATAAAGGGCTTTGCGGATCGTATAATACGGAAATCCTTAAGCTGGCGGAGGACACGATTAAAAAAAACGTGTACAGGAAGCTCAGCATATATACAATTGGGCACATTGCAAGCGAATTTTTCTACAGGATGGGCATGAAGCCGGATACAAGCTATATTCATATACTTTATGATCCGAACCTGAGGAATGCGCGCGAAATTACTGCTGAAATGTGCAGGTTATTCCGCGGGAAACACCTTGATGAAATATATGCCGTGTATACGCTGCTTGGAGATAAAAATGTGCTCAAACCCACTGTATTAAGGCTCCTGCCTGTTTTGAAGGAAGATTTTCTGGATGCTGAGATATTGCATAAGGCGGCGGATAAGCTGCTTTACCATCCGACTGTTGAGGAAGTATTTGAATCTATAGTGCCTCACTATCTCGTAGGCCTTGTTTATTCAATATTGGTGCAGTCTTACGAAAGCGAGCATTTTGCCAGAATGATGGCGATGGAGGCTTCCACCGATAATGCGGACGAAATGCTTGCAGAAATGAAAATGGAAATGAACCATGCCAGACAGGCGGAAATAACAAGAGAAATATCCGAGATTATCTCAGGCATCCCGGCCTGTTGCAGGTTAGGATTTAGTTCCGGATCAGGATATGGACCAGGATTGGAAGCAGGATACAAATTAGTCTCGGGAATGGAATACAGGGCTGGAATTGATTCCGGTGCGGGAATTGGCCCCGGTTGTGGCTCCGGTCGCGGCTCCGGCCATAGCCCCGGCTCCGGTTCCGATATTGGCCCTGATGCCGGCCCTGGCCCTGACCTTGGCCCCGGCCCCGGACACGAATTCGGAGGGACATTATGAGCTCTGCAGGCAGCAGAAAAACCGACAATGCAGGCAATACCGGAAAAGCCGGCAATACGGGGGGCACAGTTGTCAGCGTAAGGGGACCGGTGCTTGATATAAAGTTCCCTGAAGGTGGGATCCCGCCGATTAACACCCTGCTATATATTATCGATGGCGACAGGCGTGTGGCAGCAGAAGTCGCGCATCATTACGGCGATTATGCAAGATGTATTGCGCTTGAGGGGACAGAAGGGCTGAGCAGGGGGCTGCCAGTGGAAAACACGGGGGAACCCGTTATGATACCGGTAGGAAAGTGCATGCTTTCAAGGACAATAGATGTTCTGGGAAGGCCGATTGATGGCAGGGGGGATATTGTCGCGGAAAAAAAGCTGCCAATACACCGCCGGCCGCCCTCGTTTTTAGAACAGCACCAGGCAGGTGAAATATTTGAAACAGGCATAAAAGTGATCGATCTGCTGGACCCGTATGCAAGAGGCGGTAAAATAGGGCTTTTTGGCGGTGCGGGTGTGGGAAAAACAGTATTGATACTTGAGCTTATCCATAATATCGCGACCAGACACGGCAGCTATTCTGTCTTCACCGGTGTTGGTGAACGAAGCCGCGAAGGGAATGAGCTGCTAATGGAAATGAACAAGTCTGGGGTTATAGCGAACACGGCGCTTGTGTTCGGACAGATGAATGAACCGCCCGGAGCACGCATGAGAGTGGCACTTACCGGCCTGACGGTTGCCGAATATTTCAGAGACAATAATAAGCAGGATGTACTTCTGTTTATAGACAATATTTTCCGCTACATACAGGCTGGAGCAGAGGTTTCAGCCCTTCTGGGGCGCATGCCTTCGGCTGTCGGTTATCAGCCCACGCTGGCTGCTGAAATCGGTTCTCTTGAAGAAAGGATAACATCCACAAAGGCAGGTTCAATTACGTCGGTGCAGGCCATATATGTACCTGCCGACGATCTTACGGATCCTGCCCCGGCGGCTGTTTTTTCGCACCTGGACGCCACAACGGTCCTGTCGCGCAAAATCGCAGAAATGGGTATATATCCGTCAGTCAGCCCCCTGGATTCATCTTCGCGGCTGCTGGACCCACTGATAATCGGCCGGGAACATTATGATACGGCTCTTGCAGTACAAAGCGCGCTTCAGCGCTATAGCGAACTGCAGGATATTATCGCCATCCTGGGCATGGACGAGCTCTCGGAGGAGGACAGGCTTACTGTGCACAGAGCAAGGCGAATCCAGAGGTTCCTTTCACAGCCGATGTTTGTAGCAGAGGTATTCAGCGGGATACCTGGTTGCTATGTTACTGTAGCCGATACAATAAGGTCGTTTAAGGCAATCATTGACGGGGAAGTTGATGAGTTGCCTGAAGCAGCATTTTACATGGCTGGAGATATCGACGATGTAAAGAGAAAAGCTGCAGAATTAAAGAAGTAAGACGCAGGTCATCGCCACGAGGCTCCGGGAGGAGCTTTGATGTAAGCTTGTAATAAAGTTGCAGCAGAGATTAAAACAAAGCAGTGAGCAGAAATGCAGGAGGCCTGAAATATAACCTGAAAATGCCGAATTACAGAGAAGAAGAACCGGAGGATCAGGATGGCGGCAAAATTTCATTTAACTGTCATAACACCGGAGCATTCGTTTTACAACGATGATGTCGAAATGATAGTTTTAAACGCGTCGGACGGAGAGATGGGTATAATGGCAGGACACCATCCGATGGTAGTTATGCTTGCAGAGGGACTGCTTAAAATCCGGAAGGACGAAGAGACCTGGCGGGAAGCGGCGGCATCGGCAGGTTTTGCCACAATATTCCAGGATAATGTCCTTGTCATGCTGCAAACTGCTGAATGGCCTGAAGATATCGATATCAGACGGGCGGAGAGAGCTGAACAGGCGGCAAGGGAAAAAATCAGGCAGAGAAAAAGCATGCAGGAATACCAGCTTGCACGTGCAATGCTTGCGCGTGCAATGGTCAGACTGAGAGTAACAAAAAGGTCTCATAATGATTAAAAGACGGGACAAGCGCAGGATCACCGGATAATGGATTTTTAAGCTGAGTAATTAACTTTGGAGAAGTAAAACAATATGCTTTTTTCAAGTCTGCTTTTCATATACATATTTCTCC
This sequence comes from Eubacteriales bacterium, assembly GCA_028717405.1. Classification (GTDB taxonomy): domain Bacteria; phylum Bacillota; class Clostridia; order JAQUNY01; family JAQUNY01; genus JAQUNY01. Next base: position 15,331 of record JAQUNY010000007.1, on the reverse strand, counting down.
CGGCGTTGCTGATATGCTATTTTACCGTAAGGCGCAACAGCCAGAGGAGGGCGGTCCTTCTATTGTTCTCGCTGGTATTTTACGCATGGGGCGAGCCGGTGTATATAATATTGATGATAGGACTTGTCTTTGTAAACTATATTTTCGGGCTGCTGATCAATAAGACTGAAAGCCTTCGCGAACGCAGGCTGCTTCTGATTTTAGCCGTCATTGTGGACCTGTGCCCGCTTTTCTTCTTCAAATATCTTTCGTTTATGACAGGGATTATCAACGGGCTGTTCCCGGTTGAAATTTCTGTGCCGGGTGTTGCGCTGCCGCTTGGCATCAGCTTTTTCACATTTCAGGCGATGTCATACATATTCGACCTTTATCGTGGCACAGCTGAGTGCCAAAAGTCATTTGCCAGGCTGCTGCTCTACATATCCTTTTTCCCGCAGCTTGTGGCAGGACCAATTGTGAGATATGCGGATATTGAAAAGCAACTCGAAGACAGGAAGATGAACATTGAAGACATAAATGAAGGCTTGTTCAGATTTACCGCGGGACTGCTAAAAAAGGTACTTATAGCTAATACCTGTGGCAGAGCTGCCGACGCCATCCTTGGGGCTGACCTGAACCGAACATCAGTCTTTGGTTCATGGATCGGGATACTTTTCTACGCGATGCAGATTTATTATGATTTTTCAGGTTATTCCGATATGGCCATTGGCCTTGGACGAATATTCGGATTCAGATTTAAGGAAAACTTCAACTATCCTTATATTTCGCGCAATGTGACTGAATTCTGGCGGCGCTGGCATATTTCGCTGGGGAGCTTCTTCAGGGATTATGTTTATATTCCTATTGGAGGCAACCGCAGATACTGGGCAAGGAATGCATTTATAGTATGGTCACTGACAGGCTTATGGCATGGGGCATCATGGAATTTCGTCATTTGGGGGGTTTATTACGGCATATTGCTGATTGCCGAGAAGGCCTTGCTGCTCAGATTGTTTGCCAGACTTCCCGGTATTATTTCAGCTGTGGTGAGTTATGTATACATGGCCGCAGTGACATTGTTCGGTTGGACACTTTTTTATTTTTCAGATAATATTATCGGAGGGACGGGCAGATTCCTGGGCATCGGGGTGCAGGCATCAGAAATATTTTCGATTGCACTGCTGCGCGACAATGCTGTTATCCTCATTGTAGCGGCTGTTTTTGCTGCTCCTGTTGTTCCCGCTTTAAGCTGCAGGATGAAAAAAATATTGCCTGAAAACAGATATGTTATAGCGTCAAGGGTGGCAAAAACAGCATTTACGGCGGCGGGGATAGCCCTGGGGACAATGCTTCTTGCGGGAAGCAGCTATAATCCATTCCTGTATTTCCGCTTTTGAATGATGTGGCGGAGGGTGCACTAAGGTGTGAAAATGAAAGAAAGCAGATTTGGCAGGACAAATAAAATTGTAAATATATCAGGCTTCACCGTTATTGCGGCAGCATGGCTTTTGGTGGCGTCACTCAACCTGTTCCAGAAGGACAGGCCTGAGATTTCAGAAGCTGAGCAGAGGGCTCTGGCGGGATTCCCGGAAGTCAATATTTCGACAGTAGTCGACGGAAGCGCTTTCAGAGGAATAGACAATTTTGTTACCGACACTTTTTTCATGCGCGATTTTCTCGTAAAATCACAGCAGAAATTCAGTGTATTGTACGGGCTTGACCTGATTACCGGAGACAGCGGCAGGATCGCTTATATACCTCCAGCAGCGACGGGAAGGCAGGATGAGGCAGGACAAATCGTTACACCGGATGCATCCGGAGAAAGTCCGGGAAGCGGAGGTGGTTTTCCGGAAGAAGCGGTCCCGACTTTCAGTGAGGCGGGACAGTTGCCTGAGACGGATTATTTGAAAAACGGCGTGTTGATTTATAAAAATGCGGCGTATTCGATGGCTGATTATTATGAAGCGGGAGCCAGACAGTTCGTAGCCGTCGCTGAGCAGTATGCCGACGCTTTTCCGCATACCAGGATAATAATCCTGCCAGCTCCGCTGTCGGCAATGCTGCTTGACGGCAATGAATTTAAGGGAGCTCTTTTGGACCAAAGGCAAAGCCTTCTTGAAATACAGGCGATGTGTGAAGCTACTGCTGACAGCAGCACTGCTGTAGCAGAGACGCCAGGTGATTTGAGTGCCGGTTCAAGCCCGGATACTATAAGACCAGCTATTGGACCTAAGGTGAGATTTGTTTTTGTCTTTGATGAGCTTTGGGCTCACCGGGGTGAATACATATATTTTTATTCAGATCACCACTGGACCGCGCGGGGGGCATATTATGCCTACCGGTGCTTTGCCGGGGCTGCTGGTTTTCAGCCCGCAGGTATTTCAAGTATGAAGGAAACAATCATAGGAGAGCCGTTTGTGGGGGGATTGTATACTTTCACGGGTGATGAGCGGATAAAAGCTTTTCGCGACACATTGTATGCCTATTTTCCTGTAAAACCACACACAATGAAAGTGTATGACAAAGATTGGAACATAATGGAGTTTGGCTCGAGCATACTGACATTTGGATCGAACTACAGCAATTTTATTGCGGGAGATAACCCCCTGACCGTGATAAATGTCCCGGATAATCCTGAAGGGCTAAGCATACTGGTCATCAAAGACTCATATGGAAATGCAATGGTGCCATTCCTGACAGAGCATTATAATACGATTTATGTTGTTGACCCACGCCACGGAAGCATAAAACTCCGTGAATATTTTAAAAATATACCGCTGACAGATATCCTGTTCCTGAACCATCTGAACCTGAACAGTACGACAAGCTGGGTGCAAACGCTGCAGAATCTTTTAGCTGAATAGACTGAAGCATCTCATATGGTGTAGTGCGATTTGTGTAGTACAGACAGATATCGCAAAATTGGTAATCCATAACAGGAACACAGGAATATCACCTGAATCACCATTTTACCGGCACAGTTACCATGTGAAGGTCGCTTCCGTCTTTCATACTCACTTCAAACACCTCTATTGAGCCCTCACCTCCGGTTGAAGGTGTAAAACTGATATCACTGATAAATTCCCCTCTATCCGGAGCACCTTTGTCAGCAGTGACAAATCCGGAGGCCAGCACCGTGCCGCCTTCATCTCTGATCCGGTAACTGACAGTGGCTTCAAATACCCTTGCGCTGCCTCTCAGGGTAAAGCCGGGAGAGATATCCTGTCCCTCAAAGGGAGTGATGATCCAGACAGGCGGTTCATATACATAATTCAGGTCCTGACGAAAAGGCTGCTGGTACAGACCGACATGTCCCCACCAATCGATGGCTTTTTCGACACTGCCTTCGACAGTAAAACGGACTGCATCTATTGAAGGAAACTCCGTCAATGTGTTCACAATGCTTTGTATGCCAAGCGATTCGCCGCCTGAACCTGTCTGCGCATCCAGCACTTCACCGGAAAAATCCACTGTTGCGATACCATTATCAATATTTATCCCCAGGATTTTTGTATCCGGAGGTATGATGCGGTATGCTCCTTCTGTAAACGGAGATGATGATATCAGCTCGTTAAGGGCAGCTTTTGCTACTCCGAGGGTCTTTTTCAGCTTATGGACCTCGCGCACAAGATATAATCCGTTTTTATCCTTGAGATAATACACGGCAATATTCATAGTTTCATTTTCAGACACCGGAGCAGAGGTTGCCGGAGATACTGCTGAAGTTGAAGCCTGTGCGGAGGCCGGGGCTGAAACTGAAGCCTGTGCGGAGGCTGGCGTGGAGGCCGGGGCTGATGAGGAAACCGGGAGAGAGGGAGTTCCCTTGTACGGTGAATTTTGTGTTACAGTTATTGATGGCAGTGGCGTTAATGTCAGATCTCCGTCCCTGCCGGAGCTCACACAGGAGCTGAAGGCAAGGATCATGATCGAAGCTGACACAAGGCAAAAGAGCATAACAATTTTGTTGATTTTCATAGCATTCATCCTTTCTGAAAAAGTCAGACACCATAGTGTTTTTTCCTGTATTCGCTCGGTGAAAACCCTGTTTTCTTCTTAAAACATATTGTAAAATGCGACAGATCTTTAAAGCCGGTATCAAATGCGACCTCAGATATGGTTTTATCGGTGAAAAGAAGCATTTTGACTGCATTACCGAGCCTGACAGACAGGACATACCGGTGAAGGGTTAATCCAAGGATATTTTTAACGGCACGGTTTATATAATTGGGATGATAGTTCAATTGGCTGGCCAATAGTCTGTTGCTGATCTCCTTGTTATAATTTTCATTGACATATTTAATTATCATGTCTGTTTTTTCAGCCATATTTGAAAAAGCTTTTTTGCCGGTAAAAGACGAATCAGCAATCCTTACGGCAAAAATTATCAGGCTGAGAAGAGAAACCGACATATTCTCAAGCCTGTAGGGAAGATTAAGCCTGTATTCATTTTCTATTCCAAGCAGCTGTGCTTCAGCCGGCGGTAAATCCTTAATAAATAATGGCTTGTTCAGGGAAAGACAGTCTTCAAAAACAATATCTTCAATAATGTCGCAAGGCTTGAAGTCATAAACCGGACGGGGAGTCATGTAAGCATCCAGGGAGGAATGGTTCATGGTGTAATCGAAATTTACAACGATAAATTTTGCGCCGGGAGAGCCGCCCGCGTCAATAGTATAAGACAGGCCAGCCTTAAATATTATAAGGCTTCCCTCTGTCATATTATAGCAGGAACCAAATGTGCACAAATTAAGTGAACCTTTGACTACATAGAAAAGGCGGCAGTCACGGGCAATTACCTGAGGCTGAGAATGCAACCATTCATTTACATATATATTACGTATAAATGGCCTTGAGTTGATGAGGAGCATAAAAACCCCCATGTAATGCTTTTTTATCAAAAAGTTTATTTTATTAAAACGCAGGTTTGTATTTCACATTTACTATATAACATGAATATTATAATATCAACCATGTGACACCGACTGTTCCGGGTGGGATCAGGCGGATGCAAATCAGGATAATGGGCATATATAAAAAAAGAAAAAAATATAAAAATGTCGAAGAACAGGAAGGATCACTAAAATGGATATAATCACTAAAACTGTCGATGGTATTCCCTTAAAAGCCTCTGTCAGCGGGATAGACGCCGCAGGCATCTATAAGTCGGTATGTCCTGCGTATATTGAATACTGGGATGGCGATGGCAGGGTCTGCTCGTCACAGGTTTCTGACGGAAACGGCTGGAATGTTTCATTTAAAGAAGATGTATCATGGATATGGCGTGTTTCGAATGCTCATACCGGGATTCATTTCTCGGTTGTGGCTGATATTTATGGCGGCGATTCGTGCATATTATTCTCTGTAAAGATGCCTTGCGACTCTCTTGAAGAGAAAGGTTCATGCATTTTGAAGTCATTGCAGCTTATGCCGGGGCTTTCATCGGCAATAGAAGGCGATGGAAGCGAATTGGTCATACCTGTGGACAACGGGGTTATTTGCAAAGCAAAGAAGAAAATTAATGCGGTATACAAGATGCCCTTATTTGCCCCTTTTTCGTACAAGCCGCTTTGTAATATGCCACTGTTTGCAATTATCCGGGGGAAAAGCAAAGGCGAGAAGACGGCGCTTGTTTCCGTTATTGAGGGGGGAACCTTTGACGCCTCTTTGCTTCTGAAAACCAATTGGGACGGTGTTTATTCAATTGATGCGGTATTTGCAGTCAGAGACTACAGGGATGAGCCTGCAAGCCCTGAAGATATAGGGTTCAGCTGCAAACTTCTAAGCGGAGGTGAGGCTGCCTGGGATGGCGTAGGCAGGTATTACAGGCGCTACAACAGAGAAGTAAAAAAATTGCCGACTCTTAAAGAAAAAATGAAGGGCAATCCGACTCTGGAATATGCAGCTAAAGCTCTTTGCCTGAGGTGCCGGATGGGAGTCAAAACAGTGCCGCCGGAAATACTGGAGCAGACTCCGGACAACCTGCCGCCGCTTAAAGTTTATATGACTTTTGAAAATGTAAGGGAAATAATACGCGAGCTGAAAACCCAGGGCGTTGGCCCCGTTGAGATCTGCCTGGTTGGCTGGAACTACACAGGACATGATGGAGCTTTTCCACAGCTGTTCCCGGTTGAGGAAAAGTTCGGCGGAGAGGCAGGGCTGATGGAAACGATAAGATATTCGCATGAGTCAGGATATCCACTTTCGCTCTATGATAATTACCATGACGCATATTCACTCGCCGACACATTTGACATGGAAAATATCGCTCTGCAGCATGACGGATCAAGGGCAAAAGGTTCGCAATATGCAGGAGGGCAGGTTTACCTGCTCTGCGGCAGGCGCGCCTATGAAGAATACGCTCTGAAGTCGCTCAGGCAAACCTCGGCACTCGGGATAAAAGGGACATATTATATCGATGAGATAACCCTGCTGTCGCCCAGAAAGTGTTATGATCCTAAACATCCGATGACCCGCAGGGACAATATCATGTGGTGGAAAAAGATAATGGGTGAAGCACAGAAGCTTTTCGGGAGCTCTCATTCTGAAGGAGGCAGGGACTGGGCTCTTCCAGAGACTGACCGCGTCTACTGCCTGGCGGCAAGGCCGGATTTCCAGACGGCTTATGTTGACGAACATGTCCCGCTTTATCAGGTCGCGTATCATGGACGGATCATATACAACACCTTCAGGAGCGCCGTAAACACATTTCCCGGAGACGACACCTATCTGATCAACTTATCCTACGGGAGCCTGCCGATTGTTTATTATCACCATTTATTCAATCCGAACTGGAATGCATCAGACGGTTTGGCGTATGACATGCCATATGGCGGAGAAGAAAAGACAAAAACAGATGCGGCCGTAATGAAACGAATGACTGATGACATTGCGAAGACAGCGCACCTGGCGACTGAAGATATCGAAGGCTATGTAAGACACAGCGCCGGCCTCACGGAAACAATATTTTCAAACGGGGAGAGTATTTACGCCAATTTTTCAGACGTGCCCTGTGACATAGGTTTCAACGGCAAGCGGGTTACCGTGCCTGCGCATGATTTTGTTGTTGCGGAGAAGGGATGCAGGAAATAGGGCGTAATAATGCAGGGTGCAGGATGGACATGATCACAGGCTGTTTAAACCGGCGGTAACATTGATAACATATAGTACAGGTTGAAAATTTCATCGCGGTTTAGCAGGAAAACTTGTTGAACCATGGCCCGAACCGGCACAGAAATAATGCAATTGAGACACTTGACAAACAGCTGTTGGGATAATATAATATTAAATGTTATAATATCACAAAAGAGGTTTTGCGAGGGTTTGCAATGTATATAAAACGACATATTGAAAACGCGGTTTTAGAACGCGCGAAAATGAAAGGCGCTGTTGTTGTGACAGGCGCCAGGCAGGTGGGCAAAACCACTCTGATAGAAAACCTGAAACCCGATGTCACAAAAATCACATTTGACGATTTAACCACACGCCGCCGCGCCGTTGAGGAACCATCCGTGTTTTTCGATTTTTATCCGCCGCCTGTTTTTATTGATAAGGTGCAATACGCTCCTGTCATTTTTCATTATATCAAGATTCTGCTTGATAAAAGCCGGAATAAGGGAGACTTTTTCCTGACAGGATCTCAGAGCTTCGAGCTTATGCAAAATGTCACCGAGAGTTTAGCGGGCAGGGCAGGGATTTTAGAACTGCTCGGATTATCGCTGAGAGAAATAAACGGGGAGAGTTGGAAAAAGCCTTTTATTCCCACTCTTGAATATCTGAAAGCACACAAAACTGGCAAATCACAGTTCAACGTCGCCCACACCTGGGAAATCATCCACCGGGGGTGTATGCCTGAACTTGTGGCGAACCCCGATTTCAAATGGCAGGAGTTTTATGCAGATTACACGAAAACATATATAGAACGTGACGTCCGCAAATTGACACAGGTAGCAGATGAAGAAAGTTTTTTGAAATTTATGACAGTATGCGCCGCCATGACCGGACAAATGCTGAACCTCTCTTCAATTGCGAAAGATGTGGGAATAAGCGAGCCTACGGCTAAAAGATGGCTTTCCATATTAAAAACAAGCGGAATTGTATATCTTTTAAAACCCTACAGCAACAACGCGATAAAACGGGCTGTCAAAACGCCGATGCTGCATTTTTTAGATATAGGGCTTGCGGCCTATCTGACGCGGTGGCTTACGCCCGAAACGCTGTCAAACGGGGCAATGAAAGGGTACTTTTATGAGAGCTTCGTTATCTCTGAGATATTGAAAAGCTATACAAACTCGGGGCTGGAAGCAGATTTATATTTTTTACGGGACGGGCATCAGAAAGAAATCGATTTGCTGATATATGAGAACAACACGCTCTATCCGATTGAGATAAAGACGACGGCAGAACCAGACCCAGGCGATATAAAGAATTTTTCAATGTTGGATAGCCTTAAGGGCGTGAATATAGGCGAAGGCGGGGTAATCTGCATGGCACACGATATTATGCCGCTAAAAGATAAAAATTATATTATTCCTCTTTGGGCGTTGTAAAAAAACAGGTGAAAGTGGTGCCTGGCAGGCAACATGGCATCACGCGCAAGATGGACTTGATTACAAACTGAGTAAACAGACTAAAATATATAGCATAAGCTGTAAAATTAAGTAAATATATGGGCTGGATATTAATATGGAATTTATTAAACTGCTGGCAAATAACATCATCAATCAGGACCATGACGGCAGGTATAATTTCAGGAGCAGCCTGAAAGATGCCCATGGCCCGCATTACCACGATTTTTATGAAATGTTTCTCGTTGTAAAGGGAAATGCCGTCCATAATGTAAATGGAGAAAAACAATGGATTTCAGACGGCTCGCTTGTGTTTGTTCGCCCGGGGGATAAGCATTATTATGAGCAGGATACCCAGGAGATATCTGGCGGCAATAACGGAAAAGCTATCAATGGAAGTGACTGCCAATATATCAATGTGACCTTCAGAGCCGGAATAACTGATATGCTGATCAACTGTTTCAAGGGCTGTTTTGATTTTAACAAGCTCCTCCTGGCGCCGGTTTCACCTTGCATTACACTGGCTTTGTCTGAGAAAAACCGTTTAAAGATCGAACTTACAGCATTCAACGCGATTAAAAGAGATGATACCACACATAAAAACGCAGCACTCAGGATAATGCTGTCAAATATTATCTACAGATATTTCATTTCGTATGATTACAGTAAACACAATGATTACCCTTTGTGGCTAAGGCATCTCCGCAGCGAAATGTGTAAACCGGAAAATTTCATCGCGGGTATACACCGGATGTCTGAGATATCGAATATCAGCAGAGAACACATAGCCAGAGTGATCAAAAAATATTACGGCATGTCCCCCTCCGGGTTTATCAATGATTTGCGCCTGAACTACGCGGCCAACCTGTTGCATAATTCAGACAGTGATATTATTGACGTTTGCTTTGATTCAGGATTTAATCACCTTGGATATTTTTACCGTTCGTTCGGCAGCAAATACAAAATGACGCCGGCGGAATATAAAAAGAGGAATCCCGAAGAGGCAGCATCTATTTAATACAGGATTTGGTACAGTAATACCTTGCGCAAAAAGTAAATACTGTCAGAGATCGTGGTATGTGAATTTTTATGTTCAACCGGCTGACCTTTACAGGAGTTAAATAAATATCACAATAGTGCAAGAAAAATATGCTCAAAAAGATATAATATTTTAGGGGAAGCACTTTAAATGTATACCCCTTAAAAACATATAGAAAGCAGAATTATAGATGGATGAAAACATCAGGGAATATTCAAAGATAGGGCTTGTTCATCATATGCTTTATCCCGGGAGCACCGCAGATCCGGATTATCATGCAGACACACTTGAAAAATTTGTGGCAAGAAATGATATTGAATCCCTGGATTGTTGCCTGCCGTATGGGGAAGACAGGCGTCAAAGGCTTATAGGCAAAGTCAGGGGCTGTGGCAAAGATATCGCATATGCGTTACACCTTTTTCCGAACAGGAAGATTTCGCTTGCGTCTCTTGATCCGCAGGAGAAGGCAATATCAAAGATCGTGATCCGGGATCAGGTCGACATGGCGGCAGCAATAAAGGCAACAGGATTTGTTTTTGTTTCCGGCGCAGATTTGCCCGGCAACAGGCCTGCTGCAAGAGAGAGCTTCAAGGAATTTTGCCGCTGGTTTTGCGGCGTTCTCAAACCGCATGGAATAACTGCATTGCTTGAGCCTTTTGACAGGGAAATTGACAAAAAATTCCTTTACGGCCCAATAAGCGAGTGTGTTGAACTGATGGAGGAACTTGAACCTGAGGTCGGCAATATCGGTATAGAGTTGGATGCAGCACATCTGCCGCTTATGTTTGAGGATTTCAAAGAAGCTATATCCGAATGTGGCAGGTATATAAAGAGAGTCCATCTGGGCAATTGTATTCTAAAAGATAAAAAACACCCTTTATATGGGGATATGCACCCGCCGTTCGGGATCGAAGGCGGAGAAATTGATGTGCCTGAGCTTAAGATAATACTGGAAAGCCTGCTTAAGGCAGGATACCTTGATAAGTCGAAAAGAAACCCTTTAATTATAGAAATGATACCCTTCCCGGGGAAGTCTGTCGAATATACGATAGCTGACAGCATGAAAAGGCTTGATGAAGCCTGGAAGGAAGTATAAAAAACTGCATAATAAGCAGAGCTAAACAAGTAGAACTGAGTAAGTGGAGCGATATGAAGTAGAGCGATATGAAGTAGAGCGATATGAGGCGGAGCGATCAAAAAGGTAATTAATACAATTTGGGATAAGAGGGAGCCAGGGATGCTGAAAGCAGGAGATGTCATTAAAACTGAGATCGAGGTAAGGATTGCCGGGGAGTATGATGTAATCGTTTGTGGAGGAGGCACTGCGGGCTGCGTAGCTGCAATAGCAGCTGCAAGGAGTGGCGTGTCAACGCTCCTTCTGGAGGGCGGATATTTTTTGGGCGGCATGATGAGCGCAGGAAATGCAGGGCTGACAAAGGCCATTATGCACGGAAAGGATGCGGACACACAGACGAAAATTGTTGAAACACTCAGAAATGATCCTGAAAGAGTCCGCCTTGTCGGAGGTATCCCGCTCGAAATGATACATCGCCTGCTTGAAAACGGCGCTGCAGTAGGAACCGGAGGCACGGCGGCAAGCTATGTTTATACCGACAGCCATGAATTCAAGATAATGCTTTTTGACATGATGAAAGAGGCAGGAGTGCATGTGATGCTCCATTCCCCGGTATGCGGCGTGTTCAGGGAGGACGGTGCAATAACCGGAGTTGCGGTACAGGTAAAAAACGGAAGACAGGGATATGCCGGAAGATATTTTATTGACGCGACAGGAGACGGCGATTTGGCAGCCATGGCCGGAGTCCGTTTCACGTTGGGAGTCGGTCCCGAAGATGCGGTATATAAACAGGGATTGTCGGCACTTGGCACCCTGCAGAACATCGGATCGATGTTCCGTATTGGAGGAGTCGACTTTGACGGGTATGTAGCCCATATCAAAAAGCATCCGGAGGCCTTTGCCGTTCAGCGGTTCGGATTGCAGACATATGAGGAATTCATCAAAGCGCATGAAAGAGGCGAGATGATGATAGGGCTTGGTAAAGCTCCTTCCGGAAGGACATTCCAGATTTACAATTACCCTCGTAAAGGGATAATGATAGGATGTATCTCTGTAAAGGGAAGCAGGAACGGACTGGATACAGAGGAACTTACGCAGGCAGAATATGATGTTATGACTGCCGCAAAGAGCCTTGTTGATGAAATGCATTCGCTGCCGGGATTTAAAAACGCCTTTGTTCTTGATGTACCGCAGGCCGGAGTGAGGGAAACGAGGCACTTTGAGGGCGAATACAAAATGAATGTGGCCGACATCTTGTTGCAGCGTGAATTTGAGGATACGATTGGCAAAGGCTGCCATCCGATAGACATACATCCTCTGCCCAATGAAGTAAAGGAAATCCCGCAGAAGGATGAATGGTATTTCAATATACCTTACAGGTGTCTGGTGGCAAAAGGAGTTGATAATCTGTTGCTTGCAGGCAGATGCATCTCAAGTACGCGTGAGGCTGCCGGCTGCACACGTCCGACTATACCGTGCATGGTCAGCGGTGAAGCGGCCGGTACGGCAGCGGCCATATGTGTTAATGAAAATGTAGGCGCCGCAAGGGATATTGATGTTCAGATACTGAGAAAACAGCTCAGGGAACAAGGCGCACGTATTTAGGTTAAACACAGGCAGGAGCAGCAGGCGAAAGAGAGGGGCAGCAGGGATATGTTGAAGACCGGCAAAAAATATATGATCAGATGTGATATGGAGGGAGTCAGTGGGGTCGTGAGCTATGAACAGGCTGAACCAGGCAAATCCGAATTCGATTTCGGAAAGAAAATGTTTATGTCAGACCTGATGTCTGCCGTAACAGGTCTGAACCACGGCGGAGCCGGTGAGATCGTTATTTATGACGACCATTTTCATGGCAGGAACATTGACCTGGATAAGCTGCCCGCCAACACTAGTGCCATATGCGGCAAGCCTCCCTATACAGAAAATTGGGCAGGTGGCCTTGATAATACTTTTGACGGGCTGATCCTCATTGGGTTTCATTCCAAAGCAGGGACACCGGGAGCGCTTCTAAATCACACATATGAGCCGGATATCAGGGAAATCAAGCTTAATGGTATTTCTGTTGGCGAAATAGGAATCGAGGCAGCCATAGCAGGTGACTATAATGTTCCGTTGCTTATGGTGACAGCGGATTCTGAAGGTGCCGCAGAAGCCGAAAAACTTATACCGGGAGTGAGGACAGTTGCCGTAAAAGCATCACTTTGCGAAAACGGAGCTATCTGTTATTCATTGGAGCTTACATCGAAGATGATTTATGAAGCAGCAGGAAAAATTGTTACTGACCCTCCCGAAGTCAGACCGTATAGAGCAGAAACCGGCACACGGCTTGAAATCGTATTAAATGAAGGGCCTTACCGCAGCGCCTACGAAGAACTATATCCGGATTCTATTTCCGGGGGCACCACAACAATCATCAAATCAAGAACAACAGAGGCATGGGCAGAATACTGGGCAAGGAAATTAAAATGCGCTGAAGTGGTTGAAAAATAATAGTCTTTGGCTTCTGCTGTTGTTATTGTGCCGTCTTTATTATTATAACGCCTATAAAGCTAAATATCTTTGGAGTAATCCACACGTCAGCCTGTTCGCCCGAGCCGTCTGAGCCATATGAGCCATATGAGCCGTATGAGCTGCCTGAGCCGTCTGCCCAGCCTGATCCGAACATCTGATCCGCCGGACATCTGACCAGCCTGACACGCTATCCGCCTGACATTTGCAATGCGCCTTGCAATGAAATATAATCAAGATCCGGAGGCGGATGATCAGCATGGCAGCAGTTGATGTCAGCGAGCTTCATAAGTATTACGGGACAAATCATGTGCTGAAAGGAATCTCCTTTCAGGTTTACAATAATGAAAAAATCGGACTTCTCGGCAGCAACGGGGCGGGAAAGACTACTCTGTTTAAGGTAATGGCAGGGACTTTACCATATGAAGGCGGCACAGCAGCGATCCCGTCTGCATTGAAAATCGGACTCCTGGAGCAGATACCCGAATATCCTTCGGGGTTTACGGGAAGGGATGTGCTCGAGACGGCATTTTCAGCTATATTTTCCATGAAGGCTGAATTACGCGAATTAAGCATGCAGCTTGAAGCAAACCCGGGAACCAAACGCGAGGTCCAAATACTCAAGCGCTATGGCGAGGTGCAAAGTGCCTTTGAAACAGCCGGCGGGTATGTGACGGCGGTAACTGAAGCACGTATCTGCAACGGACTTGGGATCAGCAAAGAAATGCTGGACAATCCATTCAGGCTTTTAAGCGGAGGGGAGAAGACCCGTATCAACCTGGGGAGGATTATACTTGAACAGCCTGATATGCTGCTGCTGGACGAACCGACCAATCATCTGGACATGGAATCGGTCGAATGGCTTGAGGAATACATCCGTGAATTCAGGGGCACAGTGATTGCCATATCTCATGACAGATACTTCCTTGACAGGACAGTCAGCAGGATCATTGAAATAGTTGATGGAACAGCTGAATTCTACGAGGGCAACTATTCTTACTATGTGAAAGAAAAAGAAAGCCGCCGCATTCAGAAGCTTGAAGCTTATGAGCAGGAGCAGAAGAAAGTCAGGCAGCTTGAAGCCGCTGCCCGCAGGATGCATGACTGGGCAAGGGGATCTGACAATCCGGCTTTACACAAAAGGGCTTTTGCAATTGAAAAAAGGATCGAAAGACTGGAAACTGCAGAAAAACCAGTCAAAAAGAGAAATATCTCAACAGGATTCAAGGGGACCAGATTCAGGGGAAATGACGCTGTTGTTATAAAAAATCTGTATAAAAGCTATGGAGATATCCGCATCGCGGAAGGGCTGCATCTCGCCGTCACTAAGGATGAAAGAGTTGCTTTGATCGGCTGCAACGGTTGCGGGAAGACCTCCTTGATCAGGATGATAGCCGGATTGGAAGACCCGGATTCCGGTTATATTAAAACAGGTGAAGGCGTAAAAGCCGGCATCCTGCATCAGAACGTCGTTTTTGAAAAACCGCAGTATACAGTGCTTGATACTGTCAGGCATGAACTTATATTAAGCGAGGAGGCGGCACGGAACAGGCTTGCCGCTTACAACTTCAGGGCTGATGATGTTTTAAAGAGAGTAGAGGTGCTCTCCGGCGGTGAAAAGAGCCGGCTCAAATTGTGCATACTGATGCAGCATGACATAAATATGCTTATACTGGACGAACCCACTAACCATCTTGATATAGAGTCAAGAGAATGGATCGAAAAGGCAATTTCAGGTTTTACGGGCACGTTGATTTTTGTTTCGCACGATCGTTATTTTATAGGCCGCTTTGCAACAAGGATTTGCGAAATGTCCGGCGGCAGGATCACCGATTTCCGCGGGACATATGATGAATACAGGCAGTACAGGATGAAAACAATTGTTGCATTTAATTCCGCTTCAGGCATTGCTCCAGGCAATGAACCAAATAAAGTCTCCAGCACTGTTTCAGATAAATCTTCGGGTTCTGCTGCAGGATATAGAAATAACAGAAGCCGCTCTTTAAGTACAAAGGCATCTGAAATCGAGAAGAGCATTGAGGATTTGGAGGAAAGCATGAAACAGCTCTGTGCCGAGGAAGAAAAAAATCAAAGCGATTACGAGAAACTCCAAAGTCTTATGGAAGAAAAAGGCCGCATCGCAGGCGAAATAGAGGCGCTATA
>JAQUNY010000006.1 GCA_028717405.1 Eubacteriales bacterium | reverse complement strand
CTGAAAACAGGGCAAATCCAACAACGGATATGACAATGATCCCGGTATACATATCGATATAGTCTATCCTCGCCCACGCATCAAGTATATAATACCACATACCGAATTTTGTGCCGTACCCTTCAACAAAGAAAAGCACCGCAGCCGCAGTCCCCAGCGCTATTCGCACGCTTGTCAGCAGGTCGGGGAGTATTGCCGGGATGGTAACATGCCGTATTATTTGCGCATTGCCGGCTCCTGTGCTTATCATCACCTGGTACACTCCCGGATCGATCTTTCTGACGCTGTCCCTCACAGATACAATGACCTGAAAGACAATAATAAGGAAAATTATGGCCACTTTGGATCCGTCCCTGATCCCGAGAAGCAGCATGGCGATGGGCAAAAGCGCTGTCTTGGGGATCGGGTAGCCGAAATAAACCAGTGGCGAAAGCACGTGGCCTGCCGTTTTGGAATACGCCATCAATATGCCCGCCGGTATACCTGCAGCCAGTGCAAGAATCAATCCTGCCGCGATCCTTCTGAGGCTTATCAGGATGTGAGCGGTTAAATTATCTGAACATATATCCCCAAAATTTTTATATACATCCAAAGGATCAGGAATCACGGTTGTCCTGATGATCAGTGATGCAACATACCAAACAAGATTCAGGATGATAAAGCCCTGCAAAAAAAGCAGAAAGTTATGCGGGACTTTTTTAGACTTAAATTGCTCCATTTTTGCATTTCTTATTTTCATACCCGTTTTCCCATGCCCCTCATTTGCATTCCTGTCATTCCCGTTCCTGTCATCTTCAGGCTGTTATTTTCAGCCTGTCGCCTTTATGCCTGCCCCGCCTGATAGGTTTATCTTATTGTTATTTGCTTAATAATTTATTGCGAAGCAATTTCGCCGTCTCGATATAATCCATACTGCCGGGGTACTTCTGCCCAAAAAAACGATTTTCCATGGTATGCCTTATGTCGCCCATAACATGGCCCATCACAAGGATGGTATCACCCAGATAAAGTGCTTCCTCTATGCTGTGAGTCACAATGACTGTTAGTGGTTTTTTCTTTTTCCATATACTTAAATATAATTCACGGGCTTCATCTCCCGTTATTTCATCAAGCGCGTTGAAAGGCTCATCCATCAGGAGTATATCAGGCTCCATGATAAACGCCCTTGCTATCGCAGCGCGCTGCGCCTGCCCCCCGCTCAATTCTCCGGGATATCTTTTTAACAGGGCGCTAATTCCGAGAGCACTATAAATTTCATCGATTTTTGCCCGCCTGTCTTCTATGATTTTTTCGCGCCTGATTGTCAAAGGCAGCAAACAGTTTGCTTCTACTGTTTTCCAGGGTAACAGCCCCAGGTCCTGCGGTATGATGCCGATTTTATGTTTTGCCGGATCGAGCCTCTGGGCCGGGACATTATCAGATGAACCTGTTTTCGGGCCTTGTACTGGCATAACACGGTCACTGTTTTCTTCTTCGGCAGGCCACGGGTTATTATTGTCTCCTTTTCCGGAAGGATGCAGTCTATTATTAATGTCTCTTTCTGCGTCAGTTGGCAGGTAATCGATTGCTCCGGCCTCCCTGGCCCCATCTTCTGCAGGCTCTCCACAGCAATTACCGGTTCCTGCTGCCTCGTCGCCGCCTGCCATCCATATGTTTCCACTTCTTAATGGGACTGTTCCCGATAACACATTGATAAGCGTCGACTTGCCGCAGCCTGAAGGCCCGATGATCACAAGCGAATGCCCGCCGCCGATCCTGAGCGACATTCCTTCTATGACGGGGACCATCTCTCCCCCGTTTTTGTAACCAACAGAAATATTATCGATTATTAACATCATATACCAACCGGTTGTAATCAAGCGAAGGACTGCAGAGGCCCTTGCCGGCAGCCCACCTCACGGCGTCCTCAACATCAGAATCAGGCGGCAGCGCCGACAGCCTGAATCTCTTTATCTCTATCTTCCCGGCCATTTCAGCAGGATATCCTGCTGCCTTTATGATGACCTGCTCATATTCTGAAACATCGGTCTCATTCATATACCTGACTGCTTCATCATATGCACTGTAAAGATTCCTGACAGCTTCGCACGTAATGCTGTCGTCAAGCACAGTTTTGAGAAAAGCCGAAACAGCGGGATAAAGCCCGCATTCATTTGCACTGCCAAGGTATACAGCACCTCCATTCAGCGCAAGCGTAGAAAAAGGCTCTGGCATCAGGCCAAGGTCTATCTTGCCGTTTCTCAGCAGTTCCAGTCTGTCCGGGATCCTTGGCACTATTTCTTTTACAACATCATCCGCAGACATGCCTTTTTTGACTAATATAGTGTCGAGCGTGTATTCTATCAGTGTGTTTTCCGAAATGGCTATGCTTTTGCCTTTTATTTGCGATATGCCGGTTATCCCCGTTTCCCTGCCTGCCACAAGTATGTAGTCGCCATCAGTTATCCCTGTTATCCGGACATCCAGCCCGGCATTATTGTACATACATACCCCTATATAATCAGTCAGCACTCCATCAAGCTCTCCTGCCTGAAGAGCTGCATCCCTGTCCCGTGTTGATGTGAACGTCTCAAGCTCAAGCTCAAATCCGTATTTCTGCGCCAGTTTTTTTTCATTTATCAGCACAAACGGGATGACATCAGACGAAGACATCATTCCAAGGCGGATCACAGGTGCTTCCGGATCAGGCTCTCCCGTGATCTCGGCCTCTCCCTTGATCCCGGCCTCTCCCGTGATCTCGGCCTCTCCCTTGATCCCGGCCGCTACGTTTTCATCAACACTTCCGTTGTTCTTTGATCCCTCACAGCCGGTGAATAATAGAAAAGCACATAAAACTGCAGCTATAATAGAAAAACGTACCGCCAGATTATTCATATACTGCGCCCTTCCCATCTTGGAAAGTTCTGATTCTCAAAACCAATACTGTCAAGCACTTTACAGGTTATGTAGTCAGCCATATCAGACACGGTTTCAGGTTTTGTGTAAAAAGCCGGCATGGCAGGCAAAACCGTAACACCGCATTTTGATAATTCATAAAGGTTGCGAAGATGAATTTGTGAAAGCGGCGTTTCCCTGGGTACAACGACCAGTCTCCGGCCTTCCTTTATCATTACATCCGCAGCCCTTCTGATAAGGGTATCGGTTACTCCGGCGGCAATCGCGGCTACGGTAGACATGGAGCATGGTATTACAACCATGGCATCGCATTTGTATGACCCGCTCGCCACGGCGGAAAACATATCATGGTCATCTTCAGGCAGCACTTCAGCTGTGGAATCGCCCCTCCACAGCTCAACCTGTTCCACTATATCAACGCCCGTCTCATGCTTCAGGACATCCGCTCCATTGTCTGAAGCGATTACATGCAGCCTTATCTCATACTTTCTTAGAGTTTCGGCAAGCTTTAAAAAATATATCCCGCCGCTCGCACCCGTTAATCCGAGTATGATTTTTTTCATATCAATAGTACCCCTCTTAACAACAGCCTCTAAACTGCAATCTCCCTACAACAACCTTATAACAGCTGCATCTCTGAAGCAGTTTGCCTGATAACAGCCCTCATTGAGAAACATGAATCAGTCCGGCCTGCAATTTACAGGAAAATATCGGCAAGCCCCGTAACAAGCAACACAACACTCACTATCTGATTAATGCCATAAGCGGCGGTATTGATTTTTTCATTGCCTCCCCTTAATACTATGATGTACTCAGTACTCAAAAGCACAGTTATGACTGTCACTCCGCCGTAGTACAAAGGCCCAAACAGAGGTTCCATGGTGCCGAGTAAAAAAAGCAGCGCTGCCGTTAAAGTATGAAACACGGCTGCAATCAACACGGATTTTCTGAAACCTGAAGCTGCAGGTATCGAATAAAGCCTGTTAGCCCTGTCAAATTCAATATCCTGTATAGCGTATATTATATCAAACCCTGCCACCCAAAGCATATTGGCAATACCCATAATAACCGGCGTTAAAGCAATCCTGCCGGTCACCGCCAGATAAGCCCCCACAGGCGCGCAGGCGCATGTCGCCCCAAGGATGATATGGCAAAGAGTCGTGAACCTCTTGGTATAGGAGTAAAAAACAAGCAGGAACAGGGCAAGGGGCGAGAGCGCGAAACAGATCCAATTAAGCATATACGCCCCGAAAAGCATTATTATAAAGCACATTGCCGCCAGGATAAACACTTCTTTTTTCCTGATTTCGCCCTTTGGTATCTGGCGGCCGGCAGTCCGCGGGTTCAGCGCGTCTATTTCGGCGTCGATAAGCCTGTTTGCGGCATTGGCTCCGGTTCGGGCAGCCAGGAAACACACCATTATCCAGATGAGTTTTGACAGGGCCGGCATCCCTTTTGCTGCAAGCGCTGCGGCTACTGCTGCAAAACTGAATGAAAATATAGTGTGCCCGAACATGACCAGCTTGCCATACGCTTTGATCTTTTGGGCCAGTATCCACAAAGGGGAATCTGCACCGGCAGATTTTTTTCCGGGATTTTCCCCGGGATTTTCCCCGGGATTTTTTCCCGTTTTCAGAAGCCGGTTGCCCGTTATTGGCATAATATCACCATCTCCGGTCTGATCTCTACAAGCCATATTCCCCCCACCTCGAAGTGACAAGCTCCTTTATATCCTCACTCATCTTTATTTCGTCAGGCCAGCCGCGGCTTACTCCTTCTCCCGGCCATTTCTTTGTTGCATCTATGCCTATCCTGCCCTCCTGTATGATCAGGTCCCTTCCTGCGTCTATATTATTAAACACTTTCCACATGATCGTCGAAATATCCCCCGGATCTATGTCATGATCGACAGCTATTACAAATCTGTATTTATATTTCCTGTCTGCAAATGAAGCATATATCGCCGCTCTTCCATCTCCGGGCGCCTGCTTCCTGACCGGTATAACCCTGTATGGCACACTTCTGCCAGGCGTGCTGTCCTGTCCACCTTGCCCATCTTTCCCGTCCTTCCCGTCCTTCTCGTCCTTCATGCCTTTTTCTTTACATATATTATCCCTGTTATCTCCGGATGCGTCCACCCCAAGCCTGCAGCCGTAAAGCGCCCTGTCGGAGGAATGATCCAGGGCGTCAAGCGGCCCCTCGCTTATAACCAGTTCGCCCTCGCCCCTGACATTTTTAACAACTGCATCAAAAACCTCTCCGGGTTTATGAACATCAACATCTTCTCCCACGGCAACAATCATTTTTGTATACATCATCTGACCCATTCCCCATATTGCGTTCATCACTTTCCTGGCCGCCCCCGGATATGCCCTCCTGACAGAGACAATTGCGCAATTGTGGAATACGCCTTCAAGCGGAAGGTTCAGATCAATGATTTCCGGTACCCTCATTTTTAAAAACGGAAGGAATATCCTTTCTGTCGCCTTCGCCATATAACAGTCCTCCATAGGCGGCCTGCCCACCACAGTCGCGGGATACACTGGATCCCTTTTATGGGTGATACATGTGACATGGAAAACCGGATATTTGTCTTTAAGGGAGTAATATCCTGTGTGATCGCCAAAAGGGCCTTCTTCGGCAAGCTCGCCGGCGGGATCGACATACCCTTCAATCACAAATTCGGCATTTTCAGGAACATATATTTCGTTAGTCAGGCATTTTACCATTCTGACAGAGGACTTCCTGAGCCAACCGGCCAGCATCATCTCATCAATCTTTCCCGGCAGGGGTGCCGTCGCCGCATATGTGACCGCCGGGTCGCAGCCCAGAGCAACCGAAACAGGCATGATATTGCCTTTCCTTGCATACTCCCCGAAAATCCCGGATCCGTCCTTGTGTTTGTGCCAGTGCATAGCCGCAGTATTCCTGTCAAGTATCTGCATCCGGTATATGCCGGCATTCTGTCTCTTCGAATCGGGATATTTCGTAAAAACAAGCGGCAATGTAAAAAACCTTCCGGCATCACAAGGCCAGCACTTAAGCACAGGCAGCGAGAACAGATCGACATCCCCGCCTGTTATGATGACCTTCCTGCACACAGGTTTTCTGATCGTGATTTTTCGAACAGGGACCGCATGTATAAGCCTGTACAAGAGTGGTAAACTCTTCATTATTTTCAAAATGGACAATCCATTAAGCAGTTCCAGATATTTTTCGATATCCTCTGCGATGCTGTCCAGATAAGCTTTTCCTGCCTCTTCGTCGGCGGCTTCAGACCCCAGAGCCATAGCCATACGTTTATAACTGCCCATTGCATTGATCAGTAAAGGATAATCTGACCCGGCCACTTTCCTGAAGAACAGCGCCGGTCCGCCCGACTTGGATATCCGGTCGGTTATTTCCGTGATTTCAAGCTCGGACGACACTTCTGCATCTATGCGGCTGATTTCTCCGGCTTTTTCCAATGCTTTGATAAAATCGCCAAGGCCTCTTTTATATTTGTACCGGCTTAGTGATCTTCCTGCTCCCCCAAATGGCATTACCTTCCTCCGCTTTCCCATGGCTGCAGTTTACAATCCAATTTTATATTCTGGACCGGGTATTGCGCAAGTGCAGCGGATGATATACTTTATACTTTATAAAGCAATTTCAAGCATGATATACTTTATGCAGGTGATCCGCTTTGACAGAGGCAGTGAGGCAGCTGTTACAAGGCTGCGCAACTGCCCTGAAGCATCCGCAGGGCAGGTTATTATATGCCTGCCCCGCTGAGACTCAAGAGGACAGATAAATGATAAATGAAATTTTCTGCATCCCGCAACCCTTCTATATTGCTGTGGATGATGTGGGCTGGTGGTGCGGCAAAGACGACAGCGGTAGCAATGGCCCGTCCCGTTCCGGGATCAGGGTAAGGGACCACTGCCCGGATGACTACAGAGCTCTGGCACTGATTGGGAAAAGTCTTGGAACGCGGATACTATGCGGATTCATTATCGGTGAGTGGGACAGGAAAAACATACTTGCCCATGTAAGGAACTCAAATAAATATGGCCCCGGGTGGGACAACGCCGCAAAAATAAATGCCCCATTGATGGACACTGCAGCGAGGGAAGCTCGGGATATAGTAAACGATTCGCAGGATTCTATGGAAATCGCGATACATGGCCTCATGCATATGTATTGGGACGATTCCGGCAGGATGCTCCCAGGTGAATTTCATCAGAAAACAGGAAAGCCCTCTCTTCAGAAGCCGTCCACACACTCAGGTTTTCCTGTGCCATCCAGCCGCTCCTCACACTCAGGGTCGTCAGCCGGCACCCGCTTCAGCGATTTTACAAGCTTCGCCAACTCCGCACGCTACACCATGACAAATCCTGATGTCGTAAGGGAGCATCTTGACGCATTTTTTGAAATCTATGCCCACAATGGGTTCAAAGGAAATATTACGACCTTTCTGCCGCCGTGCTTTCATTACATTTATTCCGGCAAGCCCGGTAGTCTTTCGTCCATTCTCGCCGAATATGGCATAAAATATGTCACAGCTCCATTCTCCTGGATGGATTCCCCATTTGACGAAAATCCTGCCTCTGTCGGAGTGGAGAACGGCATTATAACAGTAGACAGGCAGCGTGACCTTGCCAGATGGAACGAAGTCGGAACAAATCCTCCCGGAATTATCAGACCCGGCTGTTTCGGCATGCACTGGATCAATCTGCTCGCCGCCGACAGTTCACGAAATAAGGACATCGCAGAAAAATGGATCAGCTATTTTTCGCGGTATAAAGGGCTGTTTGATATCATTATTGCAAAAGACAGCTCCATGGCTTCATCTCAATCCTTGTATTGCCGTTATCTAAAAGCGTCGGAGATCAAAGTTGATGGCCGAAGCCGGTTAAAGCTGGAGCTTGATTATGCCGCAATCGACGCCCTCCATGCATCCGGGCTTTCGCAATCACTGTTTATCAATGTGCGTCGGCCTTTCACTCCCGTAGCTGATAAAGACCTGGAAATACTGCCATATGATAGCCATGAAGCCTATGCAACATATACTGTATCAAGGAGAATTATCGATTCAGCCACAAGTCCCGGAAGTATAAAAATAATCCGACTGCAATAAGTTGTTTTTATCTCATTGACATTTATACCACATTAAATATCACACAGGGAAAAGCATCCTTGCGGCGTAAATGACAGCTGAGACTGTAAACACGCTCAGGAGTGTCGAAACCATCACCGCATGCGAGGCAAAATCAGGCCTGTTTTTGTACTCTATGGCTATAAGCGCCGAATTGACGGCGGTGGGCACCGAAGATGAAATCATCAGTGCCTGGGCAACGATCCCGTCAAATCCAAACAGCCTGATCAGTGCAAATGCAATGACCGGTCCGCCAAGAAGGCGCATTGCAACTGAAAACAATACATCTGTATTATGGAATATAATTTTGGTTTTCGAAATCTGAATACCCAGCGTAAGCAGCGCAACCGCTATCAGCCCGTTTTTAGCATATGTGAAAGATATCCATACAGGTGTTCCTTCTATATCAAAGGGCATCAGCCGCATGATCAGCGCGAGCGGAAGCATGTATATTATAGGGATGCCCAGAATATTTTTGACAAGTTCTTTAAAATGCAGGCTGGCTTTACCTGCATTGAAAAGGCCAAGTGAATTCGTAAGCACATTCTGCAGCACCATAATAATAATTTGAGCGGTAACTGCAAGTTCCAGGTATGGCGTAGCACCGTCGGTCACAAAAGGCGGATTTGAGAAAACGAGGATCACCACCGGCAAACCAAAATTACCGGAATTATAGAACATCACCGAATTTGTAAAAGCACTTTTCATCGTGGAATCAAAGCGCCTTATACGAGAAATAACGGAGCCCGCGCAAAAATTTACAGTGATCATAAGGATTCCGAACAGAACTACTTTCCACATGTCAGATGGTATTTCAGCAGTATATAGATTTACGAAAATATATGCGGGAACGAAAATAAAGAAATTGAGTTTTATCAGGGGTGTCATATCGAGCTTGAAACGCCTGCCAAGTAAAAATCCCATTGTAATAAGGATCACAACAGGGATAAGGTTGTTATTCAGTATAAATAAAAAGGTGCTCATATCACTAAATCTCCTGCGATTAATCGTGCTTCAGATGCTAGAGAACTGCTCTTATTATCTGCGCAGTTCGGTTTTTCCGTAGATCACGAAGCAGCTTCAGAGTATATATGTATGCTTGAAAATAAAGAATACGGAGATACCCCAAAATAGACCTGTCAAAATGTGCAAAGTCATTGAAGCACAAAAAGAGTGGCCTTGAATGTTACCACCAGGCCAAGGATATTTTTTCAAAAAAGACGTATGCCGACACAGCCACCATAAAAATGGCGGAATGTCGGCATCATTTTTGCTTTATTCTGCTGCGTAAATTTTATGAGCGTCTTCTGTCAAAGCAGTCTTTGCAGTAAACAGGCTTGTCTTCGCTTGGCTTGAAGGGGACTGTTGTTTCCTGCCCGCACTCTGCGCAAATAGCCGGGAACATTTCCCTTGGGCCACTTCTAAAAGAGCCCCTGCGTTTTGCTTTAGCTGCAGCCCTGCACTCCGGACACCTCTGTGGTTCGTTCTGGAACCCTTTCTCCTGATAAAATGCCTGCTCGTTTTCCGTGAAAACGAATTCACTGTTACATTCCTTGCAAATGATAGTCTTGTCTGCCATTATTATTGGCCTCCCGTGTAATTTAAAACTTAAGTCTGATATGCATGCTTTTAAGTGCAGGCGTTCAGCCTAGAAGGGTATTGTATCAGGTCCATTGTAAAATTGCAATGCTTTTGGCAAAAAAAACGGAGGCGCCGGTCATTCAAGTCCGGCATACCTCCGCTGATTTGTGTGGTTATATTCATCCTGATTAATTATACTGGTCCAATACTCCCTGAATATTCGACAGTTGTTCCTCTATTGCCTGTCCGACTGATTTTGTACCATTAAGAACAGGTGCAAAGATATTTGCATAGACCGTTGTATTAGTCAATGTTGAAGGATAACCATTCAGATATTCTGTCCTCCATAGCGGAACAAGTGCCAGCCAGCTTAATTTGTGTTCTCTCTCAGTTGTGTATGTCCTGTTCGGGTTCGAAGGGCTCCAGCTCCAGTCATACGGGAATATGGCCATAAGCTCCTCATATTCCTTTATCTTATTGCCGTCCTCATCCCACAACAGCGACACATCCATCCAGATCCTGGCTACAGCCTCAGGATTTTCACTCAAAGTCATTATTGACTCAAAGTTGCTTGAGTATGAACTGGAAAATATTTCGGTATCCGGCCCTTTAGGCAACGGAGCCAGGAAAGTCTGCATGCCTGATTTGATTGAATCCCTGTGGTACCACGGAGCGTTAAGGTACATTGTAACAAAGCCATTCATGTACTTCTGCGGTGCTCCTATAGAACCAGTGTCCTGTGTGTAGACTTTATGAATATTGTTCAAATCAGATACAAACTGGAGCGCACGCCTTGCCGGCGGGCTGTCAAGATTGCATATCGCCCTTCCGCTTTCATCGAAAGTCAGGAAAGATACGCCATTTGAATACATTATTTGGGTGACTATAGAGCTGCCATATCCGGTGAGCGCGGAGACTCCCCACTGGTCTGTCAACCCATCTCCATTAAAGTCCTTTGTAGTCTTCACTGCTGTATCAAGAAATGTTACCCAGTTCCATTGATCAGTCTCAACCAGGTCCAGGATATCTGTCAGCCCTTCTCTGTCTAGAATAGCCTTATTATAAAATACCCTTGGGTAGCAATATTCCATCGTAGGATATATGCCATAATGCTTGCCGCGCCACAATCCGCCCTGGACCATATACTGGTTCTGCTGAATGATCTTGCTGTCAAAATCTATGTATTTGTCAAGCTCGACAATCATATTATTGGAAACATGCGTCGGGAAAGCCAGCCCCGACTGTGTCCTTAATACGTCGGCAAATTTAATACCTGCAAGCGATTCGCTGATTATGGCGTCTCTGTATTGATTGAAATTAGGTATCAGTCTGTACTCCATTTTAAAATTGTACTTCTTTTCTGCTTCTTTGACCCTTAGATATCTTGCAACCCTGTCCGGGCTTGCTCCTTCTGCATCCGATGGGAAGGATGTCTCGCCCCAGGCTCCCATCACTATGGTTTTTCCGCCTAAATCATAATCTCCGACAACAAAGCTGCTGCCCAGATCAACTTCAATCTCCTTATATTCCTCTTTTATTTCGTCATCATCTACAATAATGACCTCAGTAGGAGCAGCTGCAACTGTCGTTCCGGCTGAAACAGTCTGAGATGCATCAACCTCTGTCTTCCCGGAAACAGCCGCCGTCTGTGATACTGCTTTTGCTGTAGTTTTAGCTGCCGTATCTACTGTCTTTGATACAGTCGGGCTCGTTTGCGGGCTGTCCTCATCTTTTTCGCACGCTCCCAAAACCGAAATAGATAAAGTTGCCGCAATAATTAACGCAGCTGCTCTGAGTATCGAGCGTCCTGACTTACCTGTCTTCATTTTTATTCATCCTCCCTTTTTCGTATAAAGTTATGCTTTTCATAATAAGATTGCCTATGTTTGTGGCTGATATCATGATATATTGAATAGCCAGTATTATAAAGGAAAAAACAGCATGAACAGCTAACCTGAAAATTTACCTTGACAATACTTTGCGTTTCATGTATAATTCAGTTTTAATGATTTAAATTTTTAATAGACAGGACACGATAGGACAGGGGACAGTTCAATGTGACAGGGGATGCGACAGGGGACGGTTCTGTGTCTTGCTGATTTTTGGTAAGACACAGAACCGTCCCCTGTCCCGCCCGGAGGTTATAAATTGAAAATCAACAGCCCTGCATATCCCGAAGGCAGCAGTGCGATATTACCTTCAACTGAAATCACATCAGGATTACCTCCGGCGTCAAAACACGAAATCACCCTCGGTGCCCTGATATCTGAGATGTCCAAAAATGTGACCGTTCCTGTTATTCTGTTTGATATAAACATCATTTTACCGTCGCCTGAAATCGAAGGCTTGCCTGTAAGGTCAAATCCCCTGACCGTGTACAGAGGCAGATCCTCAAGGACTCCTTTGTAACGGTAATCAAGTATGGAATACCCCTTCCTTATTGTAAGGATAGCATCGTCGCCTTTGAAGGCAATATTATTTGACTGGCTGACCCGCTGCTGCTGGCTGAAACCTGAAAAGCAGGGCTTTTCCGAGCCTGTAATATCATACCAGAAGATACCTGCCGCATGCCAGAAGCAGCTGGCATATCTGCCTTTAAGCAGCCCATTCCCTATCTGGCGCCCATAAATCAGTCCCTTGTCAGGGCAATCCGACAACACCAGCACCGGCGCGTAAGGGTCCGAAACATCAACCACATGAAACCACCTGCTGCCTATCTGCAGCATAACGTATTTGCATTTCTCTTCTGCAATCACATTTCCCACAGTATTTCCAAAAGCGTCGTAAGTACCACAGCGAGACAGGGGACGGTTCTGTGTCTTGCCATTTGTGGGATTGTTAAGGAGGCAGGGGACTGACCGTAAGCAAGACACAGAACCGTCCCCTGTCTCACCTGTCTCATTCCCTGACTCGCCGGTGACCTTCCATATCGACAATCCGGCGTTTCCTTCGGCGACATAAGCAAATCCGTTTACTATCTTGATATCCATCGCTATGCCTTGTGTGGCAGTTTTCTTTATAAGCCGGGGCTGACGTCCGCCATTTAAATCGATTGCATGGATCCCGTCAGAACCACATGCCGCATAGGCAATTCCGTTGTGTATCGCCGCAGCCCGCACCTGTACGGGGCGTCCGGATGACGGCACATATACCTTAAACTCCGGTATGCTGCTATTATGTAAAGGTATGGCAGGCATGTTTTCATGCGAATACAGCTGTGATATGACCTTACCTGAAACAGCGCTGTTTTCAGGTAAGGTGCCGCGATCCTGCGCCGTTCCCGGTTCCGGCGATTTGCCACAGCATCCTTTGCCGCAGCAGCCCTCTCCGCACCCTTTCTCCGATACCCTTCCCGCAAGGCCTTCAGCCTTTATGACATACAGGTCGGAATATATCCCCGCCGCATAAATGTAGTCCTCTATAAGAGCTATGCCTCCTACAGGATTTCTTTTGTCATTTTTATCCGGCCCCTCAAAGGGCGGCAGCTCAGCATGTGCCGCAAAAAAAGGCTTTCGCGGATCGGAAACATCAATAACGAACACTCCGTTATATGTGTGCGATAAAAACGCATACTTCCCATATACCATAACATCCCACATATCATTGCCAAGCTTGTAAAACCTGTTGATTTTTATCCTCGAAATAAAAACAGGATTCAGCGGGTCCTCTATGTTAAAAATCTCAAGTCCGTTCCCATTTCCGTAAGCTGCATCGGATTCGTCATTGCGGGCCATCCCCCTCGCGTGATGGCCTGTAGCCACGTAGCAACAGTCCCCCTTTACGAAAACGCCGTCCGCCCTGCCGTCAACAGGCATCACCGCCGTGATCCGCGGGTTATGAGGATCACTTACATCGCAAACCGTAAGGTTCTGCTGCCCCCATACCCCCGCATAAAGCACTCCGTCCCGCACGTCCACCGACTGGGCCTCCCCCATGCGGATAGTGCTTATATGCAGCGGCGTTCCCGGCTCCGCTATGTCAATGATCTCCACCCCGTAAACCCTGCATGAAACATAAGCAAAATCCCCGCAGATATCTATCCCGGTGGCAAACTCCACCGTGTCGTAATGCGTCATCAGGCGCGGCGAAGAAGGATCTGAAACATCAATTATGAAAAGGCCGTCTTCTCTCGACGCAACATATGCGATTTTATCTTTGACCTCTATCTGGCGCGTATTGCCCAGCCCGGACAGTTTACCGGTGATCCTGGGTATTGATGGCACAGATATGTCAACAATATAAAGGCACCCGGTTTTATAACTTGTTTTAAAATTAACAGGATCTATCACCCCTGTCCTGTCAACTCCTATTACATAAAGAATATCGCCCTCTGCCTCGGCATCCAGACATCCCCTGGCCCCAAGCGACGTCACTATGTCAAGGTTTTTGCCAAAAAGGTTTTTCCCCGCGGCGCCCTCTCTATTTATATCTGCAGTATTACTGTTTTCCATCATTTTGTTTCAGCCTTTCATCGAAATAAAATAAGTATCAGCCGATCTGACAACACTTGTCTTTGATCTCACCTAAATCAAAAAGCAGCAGTCCCCCATATCCTGAGGGTATCGCAGCCTTTCTGCCATCTGCTGCCGCTATGTCGGGGTTGCCCCGCACGTTAAGCCTTGCGATAAGCACAGGCTTCCGGATCTCGGAAATATTCACCAGGGCGATTTCCCCGTCAGCCCTGCCCGAAATAAACAGTGTGTCCTCATAAATAAAGGGCTTACCTTTCAGCCGGATACCTTCAGTATAAAAAACAGGCAGGCTGTCAAGCGAATCTGTCTTAATATCGTCAAGCAACACATACCCGCCTTTGTATAAAAAGATCGCATGCCCCTTGCTGTAGGCAAGGCCGCTGCCATAATCCAGCCGCTGCTGCTGGCTGTATCCGGAATATGAGGGCTGCATCCCGCCGAAGATATCATACCAGTAAAGCCCCGACGCATGCCAGAAACAGCTTGCATATCTGCCGGCCAGCAATCCGTCTCCTATCTGCCTGAAATAAAGCAGTCCTATTTCTTTTGAATCCGCCATCACCAGCTTTGGAAATATTGGATCTGTAATGTCGACTATATGGAGCCATTTGCTTCCTACCTGCAGCAGTGCGTATTTCTTTTCGGTTCTGTTTTCGGTTCTGTTTATATTTTCATCTTTTCCCATCGCCCCGTTGCCAACAACTACCACCTGCCGTACCGAGTTTCCAAACGCGTTGTAATACCCGACTGTTTCCATGCTGCCGTCGTCAAGCACCTGCCATATCGAGAGCCCTCCATTGCCTTCGGCAACATAAGCAAGAGGCCCATGCAGCTTAATATCCATCGCAAAGCCCTTTGTCGCATATTCGAATATCTGCGACAATCTGCCTTTGTCATCCTGCGTGAGCACCTGTATTCCTCCGGATCCGCATGCCGCAATCGAGAATCTGTCTTTCAGTTTAACCGAGTATATCTGCGTACCCGTATAATATCCGGCGGCGCTGATCCTGCAGCCCGCTTTGCCTCCCGCGCCGAAAGCTTCATATTCACAGGTAAATCCTTTGCTGTCGCTCCTCGAAATATTTCGCTCCGGAGACGTCGCAATCCGGACTGTCCGGTCTGCCCTGGTTGCCCTGGCTACCCGGTCTGCCCGGTCAATACCAGCTTCTCCCTCAATGCCTGCCTGGGCAATAATCGGAGCTTCAACTATATACAAATCCGAGCATATCCCCGTTACATAAATGACCCCGTCCGAAACAGCGACACCGCCAACCGGATTGTGGCCAGCTCCCCTTCCATCAGAAGGCAGCATCACATGCCCTGCAAATGACAGCGAGCCCGGATCCCTTACATCAATAACAAAAAGTCCGTTATATGAATGTGAAAGAAAAGCAAAACCACCGGTTTCAAATACACTCCAGACGTTATTGAAAATATTGTAATGGCGGTTAATTTTGATCCTTGAAATAAATTTCGGATCACAGGGATCTGAAACATCAAACAGCTCAAGTCCATTACCCGCGCCATACTGCGGGTCTGATTCATTATCATTTATCATTCCTCTGGCATGCTGGCCGGTGGCAATGTAACATTTTCCGTTTTTCTCGTAAATCCCACCCGTTCTTCCGTCTAAAGGCATCTTCGCCGTCACGGAAGGCTTGCTGAGGTCGCGCGCGTCACATATCAGCGCCTCCTGCCTGCTCCACAGCCCGGTATATATGATCCCGTTATCGACGAATATTGACTGCGCCTCTCCTGTCCTGATTGTCTCAACATGAAAAGGCCTGCAGGGGTCGCTTATATCAACTATCTCCACTCCGGGTGATCTGCAGGCGATATAGGCAAGATCTCCGCAAATATCTATATCAGTGGCAAATTCAACTGTATCATAATGTGACAGGATCCGGATGTTGTTATGGTCAGCAGTGTCGACAATAAACAGCCCATCTTCTCTTGAAGCTATGTATGCTATCCTGTTCCTTACTTTTAGCTTCCTTGTGTTGCCAAGCCCGCTGAGGCGTCCTGTGGTCCTGGGTATCCTGGGATTGCTGATGTCTGCTATATAAAGATGGCCTGAATGATATCCCTCTTCAAGGTCCACTGTATCGGTATCTTCATATTTTTCACTGCCAATGATGTACAGAAGTCCGTCATCAGCAACAACATCGACACAACCTCCGATATTCAGTTTTCCGACTATGCCAAGCCGTTTCCCGTATCTGTCCATTCCTGCCACATTTCCGGATCTGCAATTATATTGATCCATAAGTCGGGAAATATTTTGCGATTGATCCCGCATTATTAATTATACTTACCGGTTCCTTTGTATACAAGTGAAAAAACCTCAGCCTATACAACCTGAAATTATTTCCTTGATTTTTACTCAATATTATTATATAATTATTTTTTACTATTGTTCATTTCATATTCATAATCATTTTGTAAATTATAAGGCTTCGGGCGCATTTGATTTATATATTTACCGTATTGATGTAAAATATGATTATGAATAAAGAAAATGCCCTTTATCTGGCGGCGGAGCAGCCTTTTTTTACAAATACTCACCGTTATGAAGATTTCATACACGGAGTCATGTCCCGCCTTAATAAAGGCATATCACTCAACATCATCGGATTGGGAGATCTGCAAAGCCATATCGGCAAAAGCACCACAGGCAGCGGAATCAGCGGTGATGTTAAAACCGGTGCAGGCAACGGACTCTGTGAGGACATCAAAAATGGCTCCGGTGACATCAGAAAAATATTAGGTAATACAGACAAGATAATCATCGCCGGTATTTCGTCACAGTGGCTCTCGAGCGCCGCCGCACTTGCAATCAGTTCAGGTATCCGTCCCATATCCGCCCACACAGATTCCTCATTGTTGATAAAAGGGACCAGCTCGGTCACATTTGACTATTATACTGCGGCTTCTGACCTTACAATGCAGATGCTGCAAGACGGCAGGAAACATATCGTGTTTTTTGGCATGGACCCGGATCCCTATTCATCGTCAATGAAATACCTGGGTTATCATGATACACTGGCGGCTTCAGATGTACGCGGCAGAAACATACAGGGCACCGGAGTTTATTCGGGAAGCAGGAGCATGCAGGAGTGTACAGGACTTCTGCTCAGCAATTTATCGGGAATTGACGCTGTTTTGTGCGTTAATGATTATTCTGCCCTGATTCTTATAAACGCCCTTAAAACTAAGGGTGTCAGAGTACCCGAAGACATCGCGGTCGCAGGTTTCGAGAATACTATAGCCGGCAGTGTCGCAGAACCGTCTCTGACATCAGCTTCAATTGAATACTACGAATCAGGGAGAAAAGCTGTCGAAATATGCAACATGATGGATAAGGACGCGCTCCTCTCAGGAATATCGCTGACGCTCGGCTGCACGCTTCATATAAGAGGTTCGGCAGGCGGAGTTCTAAGCAGCGCCATGTCGGAAAGAGGCTCAAGTCCAGGCGCAGGCATTGGCATGAGTACTGGCAACAGCTCAGCCGGCAACGGCTGTCGTCCCGGATACAGCCCTGGTACCGGCCCCGTGGCCGGCAGCGTCTTCAACCGCAGCCTTTGCACAGAAGGCACCTCGGAAAAATTCTACAACGATCCTGACATTCACGAGGTTATTGCGCTTGAAAATATGCTGAGGCAGTGTGATGATTTCGACGGGATGATATTGGGCCGTATAGCAGAAAACATGAAATATGAAGATATGGCCGAAGACCTCAATATGTCTGAAAAAACCATACAATACCGCCTCAATAAAATGCTTGCCTCAAGCCGTAAGAGAAACAGGGCGGATCTGCTGTCCCTGATAAATAAATACCTGTCGGGCTACGGAGAAAATGCTCTCACAAAGGCCGCCGCCAGGATAGCCGCCGCCAGGAAGCCATTTTAAGGAAGCCATTTTAAGGAGGCATCTGTATATGCTTGACAAATCCGTGGAATACTTTCATGTCCTCATGCACAGGGAAAAAGGGCTGCCCATACCCCCGGGAAAACTTCCCGGGGGCTACAGGATCGTTCTTTTCAAGCCGGGTGATGAAAAGGACTGGGCTGAAATCGAGACTTCAGTAGGTGAATTTGAAGACACAGACGAAGCCGGGGAATATTTCGGACGCAAATATCTTGTTTATCTTCCCGAGCTTGAGCGCAGGGCTCTCTTTGTTGAAACTCCGGAAGGGCGCAAATGTGCAACCGCCACTGCCTGGTGGAGCTACACCGGTATCAGGCGCGACCCCTGGCTGCACTGGGTTTCGGTCAAACCCGAGGAGCAGGGCAAAGGCCTGGGTAAAGCCATTGTCTGCGAAACCCTCAGACTGATGACCGCTATAGAGGGAGAACGTGATTTTTATCTGCATACACAGACCTGGAGCTATAAGGCCATCGGCATCTACCTGAAATGCGGTTTCAGAATAAGCCGCACAGACGGCCTGGGCGGATATTGGAATGAATACAAACAGGCATTGCCGATATTAAAACGCAAGCTTGCCCCCGATATTTCCGCTACAGGGCTTTTCTGACCACACAGGCTTTTCCGGCCAGGGGTACCGGCGCGCCTTCCCCTCCCCCGTGCAGACAGCGTGGCAGACAGCGTGGCAGACAGCGTGAATGTGTTCATTTCATCAGCTCAACCGGTTTGCCTTTCTTTTAAATGCGCTCCGTCTTCCAGATACCGGTATTGAGCCGTAAACAGGTTGTGATATATGCCTTCTGCGGCCATCAGTTCACTATGTGGCCCTGTTTCGGCTATTTTCCCCCGGTCGATCACTATGATCCGGTCGGCACTCTGGATCGTTGAAAGCCTGTGGGCGATTACAAAAGATGTTCTGCCTTTCAGCAGACGCCGCAGACCCTGCTGAATCAACCGCTCAGTATGGGTATCTATGCTCGCCGTAGCTTCATCCAGTATCAATATCCGGGGATCTGCCAGCAGAGCCCGGGCAAGCGCTATAAGCTGCCTCTGTCCCGAAGACAGCCTTGATCCTCTTTCGTTTACATCCGTGTCATAGCCTTTAGCCATTTTCGTAATAAAATCATGTGCGCAGACAGTCTTAGCTGCTTCCTCTATTTCCTGATCTGTCGCGTCCAGGCGGCCATACCTGATGTTGTCCCTTATTGTCCCCGAGAAGAGGAATGTGTCCTGCGTCATGATCCCCATCTGTCCCCTCAGGCTTTCAATCGTGACATCCCTCACATCATGTCCGTCGATGAGCACCCTTCCTGAGCATACATCATAAAAACGGCTCACAAGATTCACTATAGTCGTCTTGCCTACGCCGGTAGGTCCGACCAGCGCTACAGTCTCGCCCGCCGGAATGTCTATATTCACATCCTCCAGGACCAGGTCCGACCCGTTATAGCTGAAGCTCACATTTTCAAACCGCACGTTGCCCTCAATGGGCGGCAGCTCAGATGATGCTTCCCTGTCGCTGATCTCAGGTCTGGTGTCAAGTATCTCAAATATCCTGTCGGCGGCAGCCATATTGATCACCAGCTGGTTATAAAAGTTGCCGATATTGCGGACAGGTCCCCAGAACATCGAAACATATCCCGTAAAAGCAACAATAAGCCCTATTGTTATTTCGCCGGTATTTACCATTCCAATCCCGGCCGCATATACAAGGATCATCCCGAATCCCCATGACAATTCCACCACCGGCCAGAAAAGGTCGCTGAGCCTTACCGCCCTGACAAAAGATTCCCTGTGTTCGGTGAGCATATTGTCAAAAGCTTCCGCCGTGCTCTTTTCAGCCACAAAAGATTGAATTGTCCTCATCCCCGAAAACGCTTCATGTGTAAACGCATTCAGGTTTGAGTTCTTTTTTCTGAAAAGCTGCCACTTTTTTCTTGACCTTGTCTGTATAAAAAACATGGCTGCACACATGAACGGCAGCGATATAAGCGAAATCAGCCCCAGTTTCCAGTTAAGCACCAGCAGGATGACAGTCACAGCAATAATGGTAATTGAATCAGGTATAAGGTTTGTGATGCTTCCCGTAAAGACCGATCCGAGCGAATTCACGTCCCCGATGATCCTGGCAAGTATCTTCCCTGCCGGGCGGCTGTCGAAGAACGCAAATGAGAGGCCCTGTATATGTTCATATAGCTGCTGTCGGATCGTCATAAGGATATTGTTCGAAATACGGGACATTACCCTGATCCTCACAGCCATACACAGCATGGCCGCTAGGTTGACAACGGCCATAATACCCCCAAGTACGAGTATTCCCTTTACATTGCGGGCTTTGATGTAGCTGTCGATCCCTATTTTCATAAAATATGGGTTGAGCAGCCCCGCCACAGTTATTACGCCTATCATCAGCAAGGCTGTCGCTATTTCCCTTTTAAACGGTTTGAGATATCTCATCAACCGGATAATCAACTTTGAACTTATGCTGTCTTCTGTTTTTTCGTCCTCGGCCACTATATTAATCGGCAATTTTATCACCTCCGGTATTGTCCCGTCCTGCGCTGTCATGTCCGGCGCTGTCGTGTTCTGCACCGGTATCTCCGGTGCTGGCATCTCCGGCGCCTTCATGTAATCCCATGTCATGTCCTGTCTTTTCATGTACTGCGCTGTCATGTCCCGTCATATCGTCATCACCTATTGAAACCAGCCCTTTATATTGCTCACTGTATGTTTTATAGTACAAACCCTTTTTATGGAGCAGTTCGCGGTGAGTCCCGCGCTCCGCGATTTCGCCGTTCTCAATAATGATGATCTCGTCGGCATTCTTTACCGCGGATATCCTGTGGGCAATTATGAATTTGGTAACTCCTTCCCTTTTGCCGACAGCTTCCTGTATCCGATGTTCTGTTTCCATGTCAAGTGCCGACGTTGCATCGTCAAATATCATAATGTCACAATCTCTGGCGAGCGCCCTTGCTATGGATATCCTCTGCTTCTGCCCACCCGAGAGGCCGATCCCCCTCTCTCCGATGACAGAATCATAGCCTGCCGGCATATTTTCAGCAAACTCTCCGACTCTTGACTCTCTTGCAGCTTCATGAAAATCGTCGTCAGATATTTCGTCCATGCCGAATTTGATATTTTCTCTGATCGTGTCCGAAAAGAGGAATGTGTCCTGCATGACCACAGATATCCTGCCGCGAAGCTCATTAAGGTCCTGAAGCTTAACATCGACACCGTCGACCTCTACAGATCCCGAGCTGCAGTCATAGTAACGCGGTATCAGGTTGATCACTGAGCTTTTGCCCGATCCGGTAAGTCCCATCAAAGCAACAGTTGAGCCCGGTCCGGCCTCAAAACTGATATTTTTCAGTACAGGTATCCCCCCATATTCAAAGCACACGTCCCTGAATATGACATGGCCTTTCCGTGATACCGGGCTTACCGGAGATTCCGGATTTTCTATGTCAGGCTTTTCTTCAAAAATCTTCCCGATTTTTTCCAGCGAAGCCCTGCATTCTGCAAACAGGTTGATCAGCCATCCAATCATGCGCATCGGCCATACAAGCATAAAGATGTATCCGCTGAATGCGACAAGAGTTCCAAGAGATATTTCCTCGCCAATAACAAGGATACCTCCTACTGTTGTGATGATTGCCGCCGCCATGTTTGATAGAAACTCGATTTTCGGGTAATGCTTCGAAATAATGTCTGCCTGCTCTACATTGAGTCTCAGGTTTTCCTTATTCTGCCCGAGGAACTTGCAGATCTCATGCTTTTCGCGCCCGAATGCCTTGACAAGCCTGACACCCGTTAAATTTTCCTGCGCTGTGGTATTGATAAGCGCTCTCTGGTCACTAAGTCTGGCAAATGAAGCATGAAGTTTCTTCTCAAGCTTTACGGCGATAAACGCGATGAATGGCATTATCCCGACACTTGCCGCGGCCAGCTTCCAGTTGAGGCTGAAAAGGATAGCCGAGGCGACGGTAAAATAAATGATGTTCTCGAGAAGCAGCATAGAGCCGAAACATATGACATGCCATATATGCTCGACATCTTCCTTAATGCGCGACATCAGCTCTCCGGTATTTGTCCTGTCAAAGAACGAAAATGAGAGAGACTGTATGTGTTTAAACAAATCCTCCCTGATAACTGCCGCCGCCCTTATGCTGGCCACGTCAAACGACAGCTCTTTTAAATAGCCTGTGACGGCGCGTGCCAGGCATAATGCCGCAAACATACCGAGGACAGGTTTCAAAAGGTCTGTTCGTCCTCCGGTGATGATGTCGTCGATGATCGTCCTGGAAATCCTCGGATAGAACATATCAAGGACTACTGCGGTTATCAGCAGCAGTGAAGCCAGAATATAGCGGAACGCAAATTTTCTTATATATTTAAACAAACGTTTTATATGATCCATCTGAACCACCTGTAATTTTTATTATGTTTAATTCTATGTGCTGCACGGCGCTGTACCACGATACTGTACCACGGTGCTGTACCACGGTGCTGTGCGCCACGAACGCACAGGCGCGGTGACCGTTTTGCCTCTCAGACACACTTCAGCAATCTTCAGCAAAAAGATCCCTTCGGTTTGACACTATCATCGGTATGATGTTACCTTCACATTAATAATACAGATAAGCCTGCTTCAGAAATTGATATGAGAGACAGGCATGGAAGCTCGCATTTGCTTCCCCGTACATTTTTTGTCCGGCACTTTTCCGATGCTGATACCGTTTCCTTTCAGATCTTGTATAAATTCAAGCGCAATATACATCTGGCCTGCCTCCTTTCTTTGATATCACCAAAGCGCCGGTTTTCCCCGTCGTTTTGGACATAATAGAAATGATAAATCCGCAGCCTCATTATGTCAATATATGTAATCCAATTGTAATCAATAAATAATAATAAATACTGATTAACCCCAATCAAAACTTAATAAGAACCCGAATAGAGTGAATTCCCACGGAACACTAATTTCCTCTTTTTTCCATCTAATTGACACCTTTACCTTTTTTTGATATAATATATTTGTGGCTTGCATAGGCAGGCTAAAAGCTGTGCTGACAAATAATTATCATATCCGTGATTTTTACTAAAAGGGAAGAGACAGGCAAAAGGAAGTAAGCAGTTGAAATGCAATAAAATTTAATACAGGCAATCGGAAGCGCCGCTTAATCTGAATGAACGGGAAAACCATTGTTTTGGGGTGAATCCGGGCTCCGGCCCGGTAGGGTTAACTCTTTCTACCCGAATCCGTCAGCTAATCCCGTAAGCGTCGAAGGAGAAGATGGATGTAATGCTTTCAAAAAGCTGCAGAGTCTTCTTTGCAGCTTTTTCTTTGTCAAAAAAAAGGAAAGGAAACAAAATCATGAAAACAAAACAGTTAAACAATGCGGAAAACACGGATAATTTCGGTAATACTTACAGAATTGACGGGACCGGAGCTCAGACAGCTGTTTACGGCAACTCTCCCGCCAACAAATCAAGGTTCGCCATCCTCAAAGAGGAAATCGACGACTATATGGAGATCAGGGAAAGCATTAAGACCGGTATTGAAGATTATGATCGTATAAAGCAGCAGAAGAAAAAAATAAAGAAGTATTTAGGCGCAACAGAAGCCGAATGGAACGATTACAGCTGGCAGTTAAAAAACAGATTTACAAATCCGGAGGAATTAGCGTCAGTTATTTCGATGAACAAACTGGAAATCAATGCCGTCAAGACGGTCGCAGCAAAATACAGGTTTGCCGTATCTCCCTATTACCTCTCGCTCATTAATCCCGACGACCCGGATTGCCCTGTCAGGAGGCAGTCGATACCTTCATCTGCAGAGATGGATGAAAGCGGCGAGCTGGATCCCATGGACGAGAAGGGATCTGCCATTGAGGAAATCATAACAAGGAGATATCCGGACAGGCTGATTATCAAAGTCACCAACATTTGCGGCATGTTCTGCAGATTTTGCCAGAGAAGACGCCTGATAGGCGAATTTGATACCAACTGTACCGAAGAAAAACTGAGAAAGGCAATAGCCTATGTCCGCAGAAATCCTGAAATCAGGGATGTGCTTATAACAGGCGGGGATGCCTTTATGCTTCCGGACAGTCAGATAGACTGGCTGCTCTCAGAGCTCAGAAGGATCAGTCATGTCGAAATAATACGCTTCGGGACAAGAACGCCGGCCACCCTGCCGCAGCGGGTCACAAAAAATCTTGCTTCAATATTAAAAAAATACCATCCCATTTATGTCAATACTCACTTCAATTCCCCAATGGAGGTGACTCCCGAAGCAAAAGCTGCCTGCGCTACCCTTGCGGATGCAGGGATACCTCTCGGGAACCAGATGGTCCTGCTCAACGGCGTCAACAATGACCCCTATATCGTGAGAAAATTGAACCAGGCTCTGCTTACCATACGAGTCAGGCCCTACTACATATTTCACCCTAAAACCATAAAGGGTACAAAGCATTTCTGGGCAAGCATCGAAGAGGGGATGGAAATAATGGAAAGCCTGCGTGGCAGGACTTCAGGCCTGGCTATACCGGCATATATCATAAATGGACCCAAAGGCCTCGGCAAAACTCCAATATTACCGAATTATCTGCTTTATGCCGGCCGGGACAAGGCGGTATTCAGAAATTGGCAGGGCATAAAGTTTGAGGTCCCTAATGAGATCAGCACCAAATAATACAGAGTTGCAGACACGGAGCACAAATAATACAGAACATCGGAAATTTAATGTGTCAATAACACAGAGCTGCCGTGATAGCTCTGATGTAAACGGAGGAGTACATAATGAATGTAAAATACAACAAACTCACAAGAATGCAGGAAATAGAATTCCAATTCAATGATGTGGAATCACCTAACCTGTTCAGGAATATGTTCCCTTATAATAAGATACCAAGTATTGTTTTCAACCACAGGATAGTCCCCATGAATATACCTGAGAAGCTTTATATAACAGATACCACTTTCAGGGACGGCCAGCAGGCAAGATCCCCCTATACAGTGGAACAGATCTGCCACTTATATAAGCTTCTGCATAAGATGGATAACGGGAGCGGCATCATAAGGCAATCGGAGTTTTTCCTCTATTCACCAAAAGACAGAGAGGCTGTTGAAAAATGCCTCGGTATGGGCTTTGAATTTCCCCGCATCACTGCCTGGATCCGGGCAAAAAAAGAGGATTTCGCCCTTGTGAAAGAAATGGGGCTTAAGGAAACCGGCATACTTATGTCATGCTCAGACTATCATATATTTAAAAAGCTTAAAATGAACAGGTCAAAGGCTATGGAAACTTATATTGCCATAATTGAAAGCGCACTTGAGGAAGGCGTAACGCCAAGATGCCATTTTGAGGACATCACAAGGGCGGATTTTTACGGTTTTGTGCTCCCTTTTACGAACAAACTCATGGAGATATCAAAGGATTCCGGAGTGCCAATAAAAATCAGGGCATGCGACACCATGGGCCTTGGCGTATCCATACCCGGTGTTGCCCTTCCCAGAAGTGTGCAACAGATAATGTACGGCCTGACAAAATACGGCGAGGTGCCATCCGAATGGCTTGAGTGGCACGGTCACAACGACTTTTACAGATCTGTGAGTAATGCGGTCAATGCATGGCTGTACGGCGCAGCCTCGGTCAACACATCTCTGCTGGGAATTGGCGAGAGGACCGGGAATACTCCACTTGAGGCCATGGCAATTGAATTCTGCCAGCTGAAAGGCGACACTCACGGGCTTGACCTGAAAGTAATAACCGAAATAGCGGAATATTTCGAGAATGAGCTTGATTATGAGGTGCCTCCCAGGACGCCCTTCGCAGGCAGGGCCTTCAATGCGACAAGGGCCGGGATACATGCCGACGGGCTGATGAAGGATGAGGAAATATACAACATATTCAACACAGCCGACATACTCGGGAAGCCTCCGGTAATACTCATCAACGAGCACTCAGGACTTGCGGGGATAGCCGCCTGGCTGAACAACAGCTTCATGCTGAGGGACGGGGCAAAAATTGACAAAAAACACCCGGGCATCCTGAAAATCAAAGAATGGGTTGACGCAGAATACGAAGGCGGCAGGACCACTCTGATAGGAGACTCGGAAATGGAATTCCTTGTTGAGAA
>JAQUNY010000005.1 GCA_028717405.1 Eubacteriales bacterium | reverse complement strand
ACGCCCTTATGCAACCGCGGCCTCCGCATATGGCTTGTCCCGTTATATATATGCTGTTGGGTTTTTTATAGAACGGAGTTATGTAACTTGGTTTATAGTCATTACGGCCGTTGATATATGTACCGCGTTCACCTGGAGCACATTTTTCAGCGCCTTTGAAGGCCATGCCGCACGCATGGGCGTCCAGTTTACCCCACTCCACCTCATGTCCGGCCAGAGTGACCTTTACTGTTTCAGTAGCGCTGATAGCATGACCGGGGCATTCGTTTACACATGCCATGCAGCGGTCACAAAGCTTTGGGCCATCATATATCGGATCCGGCTCCAGTTCCATTTCAGTCATTATCATGCCAAGACGCTGCCGGGGACCGAATTCAGGGGTGAGAAAGACCTTGCTGTAGCCAATTTCGCCAAGGCCTGCGAGATACGCAGCTATCCTCATATGGGTCATCACTTCAGGGTGCGGTTTTCCTTCCTCAACGGGCTTTGAAATGGGTTTGCCGCCCTTAAAATCTTCCGTGCTGCCGGTTATGGCTTTCCACCAGTGCTGATAACCTATCGGTATGGCTTCGTATCCCTCGTCTTCTATTGCTCTTGAGAGATTAACGACTGTCAGAGGCATATAATGAAAATTTATGAAGCCGTAACCCATTGCAGCATAATTGCTGAAATGCGTACCTTCTTCTATCCCTCTCAGCGAACCTCTCATGATCCTGAAGCCCATGACTATCATGGATTTGGCGCGGGGCATTATATATCTGGGATCCATTTGCTTCGGAGCGCCTTCAAATCTGTCCATCGAAGCTATCCCTACGATATCGGCGCCGTATTGCTTCGCCAGCTGTTTAATTTCTTTGGAATCCATTGCCGGATTACCTCCTGTTTTATTATGATTGTTTTAAATTTGTTCTTTTCGGGACTTGTTATGGATACATTATCTGACGAAGATATGCGTAAAAGAATAGATTATGTTGGCAATATAATGGACTATCTGTTCAACAGAGAGTTTCTGTGAAAGCCTTCTTAGAGATTGCTCATTGTGCAGTGATATGCTAATATGCAGGTATACAGGCACAGACCGGATCACAGCCGCCTGGATGCAATATGGACAGAGCAGTATTTAGCATGCTTAAACAGGAATTATAAAATGGATATAAATATCATAAATATTTCTGAACTTTTCAGGATCGATTATTCCCTTTTATACACGGCGGCAAGCCATAAATTGACAAAAAATGGGTATCAGTATTCGACACCAAAAACAGGGCGGCGCTTAAGCGGCATCAATACCTTTACTGGTTGTAATGCTGAATATTACAAAGATAACAGACTTATTCTGACCGTCAGAAAAGGCGACATGGTATATTTGCCGCAGAATTCAATATATACCGTGAAGACCAGCCAATGCAGAAATGAGTCCGAACCCGGATTGCTGGGCTTCAATGAGGTACTCATGAATTTCGGATTACTTGATGAACACGGGGACCCATTTTCGCTGGCGGACACGGTATGCAGGATCACCATGAAACCTGAAAGGATCAACTATTATTACAACAGGATCATCGCACTCGCAGCCAGTGAATTATTTGAATACAACGGGCTTATTAAAGCGCTGCTTTATGAGCTGCTGACTGATTTCTCAGTATTTATGAGAAGCGAAAACATCACATCAGGCGAATATTCCCGGCTGCATACGGCCATAAGACATATTGAACGCAATTATGCCTCAAAGAAACTCAGTATACGTGAGCTTGCTGATATTTGCCATATTAGCGAATCCTGTTTCAGGAGACTTTTCATGAAATATTCGGGGGTCACTCCGGCAAGGTATATTGCGGAG
Organism: Eubacteriales bacterium; assembly: GCA_028717405.1. Lineage (GTDB taxonomy): Bacteria > Bacillota > Clostridia > JAQUNY01 > JAQUNY01 > JAQUNY01. The sequence goes on along the minus strand of JAQUNY010000005.1, from coordinate 26,847 downwards.
CTTAGAATCGCACGCGCGAACACACTTCTTCGAAATACAGGCTTTAATGTACGCGAAATAGCGTCGTTGGTGGGATTTGATGATCCTTTTTATTTCAGCCGTTTCTATAAAAAAAACACAGGAAATCCTCCAAGCCTGGAACGGGAAACAAACAGCCGGTGATAACCTGATGTTTACCTGACAATGATATGCCGGACATGACACTTCATTTGTATATATGTGCTGATTCCTGTAAAATATACTTAATGCAGGACAATCAAAGAGCAGAAAATATAAAGGGATATTAGAGTGCGGATATATGCTTAAAGTAGCGACACCTTCACAGATGCGCGGCATCGATAATGCTGCAATAGAGGAACACAGGATCCCGGGGATCACTTTGATGGAGAACGCTGCCGGGTGTGTTGCAGCCCAGGCTGTTAAGATGCTCGAAGAAAAGATAAAGGGGGCTTTGATAACAGTAGCTGCCGGGAAAGGAAACAATGGCGGAGATGCCTTTGCTGCCGCAAGGTTACTTGCCGGGAGAGGAGCTTTAGTCTGCGTATATCTGACAGCGCGTGAAGATGAGATCCGGGGAGATGCACGCACAAATCTTGACAGGCTCCGGGTTTGCCCGGGAGTTACTATCCGAAGACTTGAGGAAGACGAAAACGGGGAGAACGGAAAGCCGGCAGTCAGGGCTTACGCAGATCTATGGGAGAGCCTTACCTGCGATCTGGAAAAATGTGCACTGATAATCGATGGTATTTTCGGCACGGGATTTTCAGGTGAAATTCAGGGGGTATATGCTGAAGTTATAGATAAAATCACTGCCTCGGAAAAACCCGTACTGAGCATAGATATTCCTTCAGGAGTAGACGGAGCCACAGGGAAGATTGCGGCAAGTCACATTTGCGCTGATTGCACTGTAACATTCGCACTTCTGAAAACCGGACTGCTGCTCTATCCGGGATGTCTTTGTGCTGGCAAAATTGTGATTGCCGACATCGGTATACCGCAGGAAGCTGTGGATAAAGCAGGGCTCAGTGTTTACACGGCAGAGGATGCCGACATTATGCCATTGCTTCCGGTACGTCGAGTAAACAGTAACAAGAGCGACTATGGGAGAGTGCTTTTAATCACGGGATCGACAGGCATGACCGGAGCCGGGAGCCTTGCAGGAAGGGCTGCGCTCAGGGCAGGAGCCGGACTGGTTTATCTCGGAGTACCGGCATCATTATCACATATTTATGAGATAGCTGTTCCTGAAACTATCTCCATACCACTGGATGACGGGGGAACCGGAAAATTTGTTGCAGGAGCAGATATTTACGGAGATATTGCGCGACTGATGCCAAAGATGGATGTTACCGCGGCAGGACCGGGCATGTCGCAGGATCCGGATATCATTGAGCTGACGGAGTTCCTGACCGGCTGTGTGTCCGGAGAGGGCATAGACATCAACATCAACAGCGGCATCAGTAGCAGCAGCAACAGCGGAATCAGTAGCAGCAGCAACAGCTGCATCAGTGGCAGAGGCAGATCCAAACCTCTTATACTTGATGCTGATGCGCTGAATTGCATTGCACAAAGGCGGCAAAAGCTGAAAAGCGGTCATGGCCCTTTGCTTGTAACCCCGCATCCCGGGGAGATGTCGAGGCTGACCGGCTTGAGCATAGGAGAGATACAGGGGGATCGCATCGGGACTGCTTTAAAGTGTGCGGCGGAGTGGAATGCGGTGGTTTTACTTAAAGGGTTCAGGACTATTGTGGCATCGCCTGACGGCAAGACATATATAAATCTTACAGGGAATGCAGGAATGGCTTCGGCCGGAGCAGGTGATGTCCTTACCGGTATTATTTCGGGATTGGCGGGGCAATACGCCGCAGCTGACCCGGGAGGCGGCAGTGAACTGCAAAAGCGCCAGACATTATGGCTTTATAATGCGGCTGTAACCGGAGCCTATCTTCATGGGCTGGCCGGAGATATTGCGGTCAAAAGGTTTGGACAGCATGGAATGAAGGCAGGCGACATTATTGAGTATCTGCCGCCGGCTTTTATAAGGGTTACCGGTGATTCTGATAATAAGCAAATACCAGATGAAGATCGTACTGTAATGAAGGACTGCCGGGGTCCAGACGGAAGCTGTATTTTTGAGAAGATCTCAGCAGAGGCACCCGCTGAGATCCAGCGGCAGACTGCGGAGGTAAAGCACAGGGGCAGGGCATGGGCGGAGATCGACATCGACAACCTTGCCCACAATATACGGGTTATCAGGGAGATAACAGGTCCCAAAACAGAAATCACAGCTGTTGTGAAAGCCAACGCATATGGGCACGGGGCGGTTCGTATAGCCAGAGAGGCGCTGAAAAACGGTGTTTCAATGCTGGCCACAGCGACGCTTGACGAGGCACTTGAGCTCAGGGATGAGGGCATAGAAGCTCCTATCCTTGTAATGAGCTATACACCAACATACAGGGCGGGAGAAATTGTTAAAAATGATATTACCCAGGCTGTTTTCAGAATGGATATGGCAGAAGCAATATCCGCAGCTTCTGCTGCTGCCGGTAAAATTACTGATATCCATATAAAAACTGATACGGGAATGTCAAGGATAGGTTTTAATTCCGAGGATCCCGGGACGCCGGCGAGTATTGCGGAGATTGCAGGAATGCCCGGGATAAGGATCGGGGGAATCTACACCCATCTTGCTGTTGCTGATGAGGATGATGAAAGCTTTACCCGGTTACAGCTGAAAAGGTTTAATATTTTATGCGGCAGACTGGACAGGATAGGGATAAAGATACCGCTGCGACATGCAGCGAACAGCGCAGCAGCAATAAGATACCCTGAAGCCAGGCTGGACATGGTAAGGATAGGCATAGCGCTATACGGGCTTGATCCGTTCAAAGGCGCCGGAAAGGTCTGCCCCTTTGGCGGATTAAAGCCTGTGATGAGTCTCAGCACAGAAGTGGCTTATGTCAAAGAAATCGAAAAAGGAGACTCTGTCAGTTATGGCAGAAAATTTACCGCATCCAGAAGAAGCCGGATCGTTACGCTCCCGATAGGCTACGCCGACGGCTATCCAAGACTTCTGAGCGGCAGGGGCAGAGTGCTCATAAAAGGTGTGTCTGCCCCACTGGCCGGGACTGTTTGTATGGACCAGTGTATGGCGGATACAACTGATATAAAAGCTGACATAAAGTCCGGCGATACTGTTGTGCTGATCGGGAGGCAGGGAGAGGCAGGCATAAGTATGGAAGAGCTCGCGGAAGATATTGGAACAATTAATTATGAAATAGCCTGTATGATAGGTAAAAGGGTAGAGAGAGTATATATAAAGGAGAAAAATCGATCCGGAGGTGGCTTGAGTTGATAACAGGTAAAAAAACCTTATATAAGGGCGGTTATAAGGACGACCATAAAGATGGCTATAAGGGCGGCAAAGATATTATAATAAAAACCAGACATTTTCTGGTATTTGTACTGGTGTTTTCGGCATTATCTGCAGCCGGGGCAAATATTGCGGCCAGGGCTTCAGGCACTGACCCCGGCAGTGCGGCGGATCCTTTGACATCAAAGAGTTATGTCGACCTGAAAATAAGCGAAATATCAACGACTCTCAATAATGTACTGGTATCAGGTTCGATGCAGACCATAGAACTTAAAAAAGGCCAGCAGCTGCTTCTGGGAATCGGGACACAAATCGTGGTCAGGTCGGGAACAGCGATGGTAATCAAGGGCACATACGGAGGGCTTTCGGACCTGACAACAGGTACCGGGCTTGATGAGTCCGGAGAAACGATACAAAACGACCATCTGCTTACAGCCTACAGAGACGACGGAAGAGGTATCGAAATCCTCGGTGATTCGGTATGGGTTGCGGTAACAGGACCTTATACTGTGAAGTAAACAGGTGATGATACGGCTTTGTTTCTGATATCAAAGCCCTCTATTCTTTGGACACCCTGCCCTTCTTAGCTGAATTATTGCTGAAAGCCCTGTTATTGCTGAAAGCCCTGTTATTGCTGTGTACAATTTTCAGTCTCATCCCTATTACAAGCAATATGAATTTTGGCAGATCGAGCATGCGGCGAAAGCGGGAAGGCTGTTTGCAAAGCCTGTAAAACCACTCCATCCCATGGCGTCTGAAGATATCAGGCGCGAGTGATGCTTTTCCGGCCAGCACATCAAAAGTGCCTCCGACACCCATGCATATTTTTACATTTAGTTCGTCCCGGTGGTCATATATGAATTTCTCCTGTTTAACCTGGCTTAGAGCCACAAGAAGTACATCAGGAGAAGAACGGTTTATTTCTCTGATTATGGAGGGCTCCTCATCCGGTGTGAAAAAGCCGTCTCTGAAGCCTGTGATAACCGTTCCGGGATATTGCTTTTCTACATTTGCCGCGGCCTCTTCAGCAATACCCGGTCTTCCACCCAGAAAATAAAATTTTATTTGAAGCGCGTTGTCACTGCACCCTGGATCATCAGGGATGCCTGGTTTGCCGGGCCTGCCGGCGCAGAGCCTGAACAAATTCATTACAAGGTCTATCCCGGAAACCTTTTCAGGGAGCGGGGTACCTAATATGCGAGAGGCAAGGACGACGCCTGATCCGTCAGGAACGCACAAGTCAGCACTCCGGAGTATTTGCCTGAAAGATTGGTCACGCCTTGCTTTCATCATAAACTCAGAATTCGGGGTGAATATTGTACAAACCTTGTTGCCGGACAGAAAGGACCTGGCCTTTAAAAGTGCCTCATCCATTGTTATTTTATCTACCGGCACGCCGGTAATATCAGCTGTACACCTCACAGGAGGATTATTCGGAAAAACTTCGGGAAAGGTTTTGGGAAAGGCCGGATTTTCGTCTGGAATTGTTTTATATCTGCACATCGGCAGCCTTACCTCCGAGAATTTTGTTGTAAATGGAAAGCTGAGTCTGGCACATGCTTTCTAATGAAAATTCTGATTTAGCTTTTTCATACAGCAGCTGTCCCATTTTATCCCGCAGCGCAGTATCTGAGGCAAGCATCATTATTTTTTCAGCCAGTTCTGCATCATCTCCCGGGTCGAAAAGAAATCCGTTGACCTCGTTTTCAATGAGGTCGGGTATGCCTCCCACACGGCTGCTGACAGTTGCCTTCTTTAATACAGCGCCTTCAAGTATTGAATATGGAAAGCTTTCACTGAGAGAAGTCAGCACGTTTATGTCAGTAATTTTCATTATTTCGTCAGCCGGCCTTACATGACCAAGGAAAAACAGCCTGGACTGCAGGTCCAGCTTTGCAGCAAGATGCTCGAGCATATTACGATCCGGGCCGCTGCCGCAGATAAGGAACCTGACGTTGTCAGCCTTCGGTTTAATTATAGACGCGGCGTTGATAAAGGAGGCGACATTTTTGACGGCATCAAGGCGCGCAAAAATGGAGACTATTATATTGTCATCATTGATGGCGATGCCGTATTTTCCAGCAATGGAGCCGCGGCTTTGCAAAGTCAAAGGCTTGATTTTGCTGCTGCCTGGAGAAGGCGGCGTGCAGGCCGGTACTGAGGAAGAGTGTGCTTCACCGGAGGGGATGGCGGCGCTGACAGAAGGGGGAAGTGTTTTCTCCCGAGACGGAGAAATTTGAATTTTAGACTCAAGATTTGTTATTTCCGACTTAAGGAGAGAAAAGCTCTCTTTCTTTGTTGCGCGTTTATTGAGAAAAGCAGGGTCGATGGTGCAGGAAACATTCCTTTTTACACCAATGGCTTTCAGCTGGCGCATGGAACGGATATCTCTTACCGAAATATTATTTACACGGTTAAAAATGAAGCGCAGCATTTTTTTGTTGAGCCTGCTGCTGACAGGGCCAATCCCCTGAGCATAAGCGAAAACAAGCTTTTTCATGGCAAAAGCCAGCATTATTATTCCGCCGTAATACCAGACGTTGAAGAAGCTGGTGGTGTCCTGGAAGAGGCTGCCTCCGCCGCTTATCAGTATGTCGCAGTTTTTTACTGCCTGTATCATTTTTATTATGTTGGACCTGCTGACCGAATGTACTCCAAAATCAACAGATGTTTTTGATGGATTGGCAGAAAGCACCATAATTTCAAGACCGGGGCAGGCAGCTTTCAACTCTGAAACAAGCGACTGGAGAATCGCTTCATCCCCGGCATTGTCAAATCCATAATAGCCGGATATAAGTATCCTGCACATAATTCCGCACCTCCGGCTGAGTGGCCGGACTGACGTTATTACGTCACCGGACTGACAGCTGTCGTGATTTACCGTATATGCCGCCGGAAAAATCTTTCGGGGAAGCTTCCGGGGAATGCCTGATGCTTAACCGGTAAGCCTGTTTTAAGAATAATAATGCAAGCGGCTTTCTTCTGGCTTTTTTATTATATGTTAAAAGCATCGGCGTGTAAACACGGTCGGGGTGAAGACCAGTGTGAGGACCGAGGTGAGGAGCAGGGTGAAGACCGGGGTGAGGACCAGGGTGAGGACCGGGGTGAGCAGCGTTATATATCTGCTTTACAGGCGGCCGCAACGGCTGCTTTTGAGGCGTTGACAGCTTTTGAAGCGGCTGCACCTGCAGCATTGGCTGTATTTGCGGCCGACCGGCAACTTAATGTTAGCAAAGTCCTGGTTGTAATATAGAATACAATAAGAACAGCAAATACGCCTCCCATTCCATACATTGCAGTTTCAAGCCCTCTAAGCAGTTCAAGTTTGTCCATTAGTCAGTAATTATTCCTTCCATAGTAATTTTTACTTCAAAAGATACGGTACTATAAATAGCAGTATGCCCCCCGCGATAATCGAACCGAGCTGGCCTGCCACATTAGCGCTGATGGCCTGCATAAGCACGAAATTCGTGGGGTCCTCTTTCTGCGCCATTTTCTGTATTACCCTTGCCGACATTGGAAATGCCGATATACCTGCAGCTCCAACCATTGGGTTGACCTTGTTCCGTAGAAAAAGGTTAAGTATTTTTGCAAACAAAACACCTGCGGCTGTGTCAAATACAAAGGCCAGCAGCCCCATGCCAAGGATCATCAGGGTCTCGGGCTTCAGAAATTTGTCAGCCGCCATAGTTGAGCCGATTGTAACGCCCAGAAGTATGGTTACCAGATTGGCAAGCTCATTCTGGGCTGTATTTGAAAGCCTGTCAAGAACGCCGCAAACCCTGATCAGATTGCCGAACATGAGCATCCCCACAAGAGGAACGCTGATGGGAGCAGCTAACCCGGCTATTATTGTAATAAGTATGGGGAAAAGTATAAGTATGATTTTCGGCATGACTATCTGTTTGTAAGGCATTCTGATAAGGCGTTCCTTACGGGTTGTCAGAAGCTTTATTACCGGAGGCTGTATTATCGGTACAAGAGACATATATGAATATGCGGCAACTGATATCGGGCCCAGGAGGTCAGGAGCAAATCTGGCGGCAACAAATATTGATGTCGGACCGTCGGCAGCGCCGATTATGCCTATAGAAGCAGCTTCCTTAAGGTCAAATCCGAGAAGAAGTGCAAAGAGGAGTGTCAGGAAGATCCCGGCTTGGGCAGCTGCACCAAAAAACATCATAAACGGGTTCTGAAGCAAAGGCGTGAAATCAATCATCGCTCCGACAGCGACAAATATAAGGACAGGGAACAACTCGGTTTTTATACCGGCATTGTATAATATCCCCAGGATGCCGTGCTCACCTGTTGCTGCCGAAAAAGGGATATTTGCCAGGATCGCACCGAACCCGATCGGAAGAAGGAGCATTGGCTCATACTGTTTTGCGATTGCCAGATATATAAGCAGACCTGCTATGATAAACATAGCAAGATTGCCCCAGCCGAAATTCAGCAATCCTTCAAAAAGTCCTTCCATCAATACCTCTCAGCTATGCAGATAAAATAAACAGAAATAATACCTGCATATAAACCACAAATTTCCCCATTATATCATCAAATTATTATTTACAGTATATTTGTACATGATATATAATTCAAATATGAAATTATTATCATAACCTATAAACAAAAGTTATATTAAAAAGATGAATACTGATATTAAAAAGATAGTATTGTATGAGGTGGCATTTATGGATCTGCATTATCTGAAGATTTTCAATGTAATGGCAACTGAACTGAGTTTTTCGAGAACGGCAAACGAATTATATATAAGCCAGCCCGCGGTTTCCGTGCAGATAAAAAAGCTTGAAAAGGACCTGGGAGTAACTCTTTTCAACAGGAAGGGCAGGAAAACATCACTAAGTGAAGACGGAATGATACTTCATGAGTATACAAAAAAAATATTCCTGCTGGCTGATGAGGCGGAGATAAAACTGCGCCACCGTACAGGACAGCTGAGGGGAATAATAAGCGTAGCGGCAAGCAATACACCGGGCACATACATAATGCCTTCGATAATCGGAGAGTTCAAGGAGAAATATCCCTTTGTAGTGGTAAACCTTCACATAGGGAACACATTTGAAGTCGAAAAACTTGTGATAGACAATAAAGTGGACTTTGCGGTCAACGGAGGCGACATCCCTTACAGCGGGCAGGTCGGGAGCGAAAGGCTTTTCTGTGACGATATCGTGATCATAGCCTCTCCTGCGAACAGTATATTTATGCTGGAAAATATTGAACCGAGCGACCTTATAAATCTACCGCTCATATCGCATGAAAAAAGCTCACAGCTTTATAAGGCTTTTGAAGGCATCATGCTGGAGCTTGGGATCCCGCTTGTTCCGGCCATGTCATTTGGCAGCATAGATGCAATAAAACAGGCTGTCGCGGCAAATCTGGGCTTATCAGCGGTGCCCAGGTCATCGATCAGTATTGAGATAAAATTCGGACTGCTTAAACAAATTACTTTAAAAGGGAAGCACTGGGATTATCCATATAATCTGATATATCACAGGAGCAGACACCTCCAGCCGCAATGCGGCGAGTTGATGGATATGGTCAGGGAAAAGATGAAAGGCAGCGCGGTTTATTGACAATGATGCCGTGATAAAATAAACTGATTACGTTAAGCGGCAGGACTTGCAGAGTTTATAGCTTCTGTCATGCAGGCTTTGGTGATTGCCGGAATAATACTAATGTAGCCGGAATAATACTTATATAATTGGAAGGTGCGATGAAGGTTATTCATCTTATCGGAGGCGGCGACACAGGCGGAGCCAAAACACACGTCCTCCACCTTGTCAGAGAGCTCGGGAAAACGGTTGACGTAAAAATGGTGACCTTCCTGCCGGGAGTGTTCACTGATGAAGCCCGGGGCATGGATATCGACGTCGACATGTACAGGAGAGGATTTTTCTGGATAAATGTTTTCAGAGTTGCCCGGCATATTAAAAAAGAAAAATATGACATTATACATTCGCACGGAGCCAAAGGCAATACGGCTGCGGTCATCTGCAAATTTCTGACGGGCGTGCCGGTGATCACGACCATACACAGCGACTATAGACTTGATTATATGAATAATATATGGAAGAAATATACCAATGGACTTCTCAACTCTGTCGCGCTGAGATTTATTGACAAATATGTGGCTGTATCCGATAATTTCAGGCAGATGATGATTTCAAGAGGATTTGATGAAAAGAAGGTTTACACCTTATACAATGGCATCGAATTTCCTGAATACAATAGTATTAAGCTCACTGAATATCCTGAGCATGGCGGGACAGAATTACACGAAGAGAAGAATAATGCTCCTGATGCTGCAGGTAAGGCATATAAAGAACTGTTCGAAATCGGGAGGCCGCTGGTCGGATTTTCACTCCGCAAATGGAAACGGGACGTTGATATTGCCGGAATATTTGCGGAAGCAGGGAACAGGATATGTGATGAACTTGGCGGAAGGGTAGTGCTTTTTCCTCTTCATTATGATAAAGACCTTGATTTGGCTGAGGATGTCGCCCAAAGGATGAGCACGAAGCCCCTTATCGTTAAAGGACATTACACACCGGCGCAGCTGTCCGGGATGTACGGGCTCATGCATATTAATGTATGTATCAGATTTCACGGACTGGTGTTTTCTCTCTCCAATAACGTGCCGGTCGTGGCAGTCTCATATGACCCCAAAATAGACAGCCTGATGGATTATATGGGAAACAGGATATTGCATTACAGGGATCTTGACGCGGAAACTCTGTATGCAGAGATAAGGGACAAGTGGGAGAAGAGAAATGAGCTGTCAGCTGAGATAGCGGTTAAAGTAAGCGAGTTCAGAGTTCTTGCCCGGATTGGAATGAATGAAGTCATCAATGTCATAAGAAAAATAGATAATGATAAGGGGATGCATGAATGGACACAAAAGAAAAACAGAAACTGAAAATACGTGCTGCAAAAATAAGACGGCACATAATCGAGGAGGTGCACAGCGCATCGTCAGGACATCCCGGTGGCTCTCTGTCATGTACGGACATACTTGCATTTTTGTATTTCGAAAAAATGAAGGTAGATCCGTCAGCGCCCAGGTGGGCTGACCGTGACCGCTTTGTGCTTTCAAAAGGCCACTGTGCGCCAGGATTATACGCGACTCTGGCCGAAAGGGGATATTTCCCCGTTGAAGACCTGACAGGCTTCAGAAGCGCCGACAGCTATCTCGAGGGACATCCGAGCATGACAATGGTCCCGGGAGTGGATATGTCGACAGGTTCACTGGGACAGGGCATATCGGCAGCCGTGGGCATGGCTTTGGCAGGAAAGATCGATGGCAGGGATTACAATGTGTATGCGATCCTCGGAGACGGCGAGCTTGAGGAAGGCCAGGTCTGGGAGGCGCTGATGGCTGCAGCCCATTATAAGCTTGATAACCTCACGGCATTTTTGGACCACAATGGGCTCCAGATAGACGGGAATATCAGGGATGTTATGTCTCCGGAACCTGTTTCCGAAAAGTTCAGAGCTTTTGGATGGAAAGTGATAAATATTAACGGGCATGATTTTGATCAGATAGAAAAAGCTCTTTGTGAGGCGTCTGCGACAAAGGGGATGCCTGTGATGATAGTGGCTGAGACAACAAAGGGCAAGGGCGTTTCATTTATGGAAAATGAGGCCGGATGGCATGGATCTGCTCCGAATAAGGAACAGAGGGATTTGGCTGTCGCCGAGATTGACGCCATGATCGAAAAGCTGGAAGCTGAACAGGCGGAGAAATAAACAGACAGAAAGGTATCAGCCTGGAACGTAAAGTAAAATAACATTGGATCAATTATCCGGAGGAGCAATGAGTAATATGGGAGAAGATAAAAATATCAAAATAGCAACAAGGGAAGCTTATGGAGCAGCGCTGGCTGAATTTGGCGAAGACAAAAGAATCGTTGTGCTGGATGCTGATCTTTCGAAATCTACGAAAACCGAGATGTTTAAGAAAAAATTCCCTGAACGCTTCATAAATATGGGGATCGCAGAGGCAAACATGATGTCGGCAGCGGCTGGAATAGCCTCATGCGGGAAGATCGTTTTCGCAAGCAGCTTTGCAATTTTTGCAGGAGTCAGGGCGTGTGAACAGGTCAGAAACTCTATATGTTATACAAAACTGAACGTGAAAATCGGAGCCACACATGCAGGCATATCAGTTGGTGAAGACGGAGCTTCGCACCAGGCTGTTGAAGATATGGCGATAATGTGCGCAATACCGAACATGACGGTCATCAGCCCGGCAGACAGTGTCGAAACAAGGCAGGCCGTATTGGCCGCCATACAATATGACGGCCCTGTGTATCTGAGACTCGGCAGGCTTGCTGTGCCGGTCCTGTTCGATGAAAAGGATTATCATTTCGAACCGGGCAAGGGAGTATTGATGAGAAAAGGCAGCGATGTTACGGTGATTGCCACCGGCCTTATGGTCCATATAGCGGCGGAAGCCTGTGATATGCTTAAAAAAGAGGGTATCAGCGCCAGATTGATCAATATCCATACAGTAAAGCCTGTTGACAAAGGCATGATCCTGGATGCAGCTCGTGAAACCGGCGCGATAGTAACCGCAGAAGAACATAATATCTACGGGGGGCTCGGAAGCATCGTATCATCTGTAACAGCAGCCGGGATGCCTGTACCCGTCAAAATGGTAGGGATACAGGACAAATTCGGCAAATCAGGCAAACCGGACAGGCTTATGAAGATGTACAGCCTGACTGCTGAAAAAATCGCAGAGCAAGCCGTGGAAGCAATAAAAATGAAGCGGAAATGACCGGACCAGCAGACTTTTCCAAAAAAACAGGAGTCGGTGTAACTATTGGTCAAACGGCTTTGAGGAGCAAGGTTTTTCTGGCACCGATGGCCGGCGTGGCCGACGCCCCGTTCAGGACCATATGCATGCGAATGGGCTGCGGTTTGTCTTACAGCGAAATGATAAGCGCCAAAGGGCTACACCATAATGATCGGAAAAGCTTTAAACTGGCTGAACTGAGCGAGCCGGAGCTCCCGGCCTCAATACAGATATTCGGTTCCGATCCTTTCATTATGGCAGAAGCCGCATACAGGCTGAATGGGATGAAAGCTTCATTTATTGATATTAATATGGGATGTCCGGTGCCCAAGGTCGCCGGAAGCGGAGAAGGATGCGCCCTGATGCTGGATCCGGAACTCGCCGCAAAGGTTGTGAGAGAAGTCTGTAAGGCATCAGTCAAACCGGTAACTGTAAAAATAAGGAAGGGCTGGGACGATGAGAGGGCAAATGCAGTTGAGATAGCAAAGATAGCCGAGCAGGAAGGAGCGGTTGCCATTGCTGTTCATGGGAGGACCAGAGAACAGTTTTATGGAGGGAAGGCCGACTGGTCGGTGATAAGGGAAGTGAAAAATGCTGTCGGCGTTGCTGTGATCGGCAACGGCGACATAACGTGTCCCGCAGATGCCGGAAAAATGTTTGGGGAAACCGGGTGTGATGCAGTAATGATAGGGAGGGCTGCATGCGGAGACCCCTGGATTTTCAGGAGGACTCTGAAGTATCTGGATGAAGGTGTCCTGGAAGGGCTGCCACTGCCCGAAGAAAGAAAGGCTCTTGCAGCAGAGCATATGAGGATGCTGGTTGAACATAAGAAATGTCCCGAATCATATGCGGTGCATGAAATGAGGAAGCATATCGCGTGGTATATAAAAGGAGTCCCGAATGCTGCACGCATAAGGGAAAAGGTCTTCAGAGCAGAAAGCTGTACAGAAGTTGAACAGATACTTGAAGAGGCTTTTCCCTGTTGATCGGCCAGCTGGTTTGTACGTTTTATACAGGGAACCGGATATGTTCAGGATATATACGGATATACACGGATACATCCCGGATATGCTTAGGATTTGCCCCGGATATGCCACAGAGGTGGCGTAGAGATGCTCCGGATATGCTCCGGATATACCTTATATAGAGCGGAGGAAAATACTATGCCTGATGAATACGAAAACAAGAGCCATGAGAATAGCAGGAAACATGGAAGGGCCTCCGGTATTGCAAAGGCCTCCGTCAGCGGGAAGACACCGGAGGAATCAAGGGTTGAAACAACGGAGCTTGTCCTGCCGAACGACACAAACCTGCTGGGAAACCTGCTTGGTGGCAGGCTCATGCACTGGATCGATGTGACGGGTGCCATGGCTGCTTCAAGGCACTCAAACTGTGTCGTGGCTACGGTAGCTCTTGACAGCCTTGATTTCAGACACCCGGTCAGGAAAGGTGAGCTTGTTATATTGGAAGCATTCCTGACATGGGCGGGAAGGACATCCATGGAGGTGGCAGTCGAAGTATATGCCGAAAACATTTCAAGCGGCAGCCAGATACTTACCAACAAGGCTTTTATAACTTTTGTAGCCCTTGACGGCGAGGGGAAGCCGACGCCTGTGCCCCCGCTGCTGCTTAAAACTCCGGATGAGCTGAATATGGCTGCAGACGCAGTTGCGAGAAGGGAAGAGAGGCTGAAAAGGAGAGAAAGCTGATTTCGATTCTCCATGATGTGAAGATATGTGGCATGGGTATCAAGGCATATAAATATTAAGTGTGAGTAATCGGACTGATGGCCATAAGTTATAATGCGCCGGTTATAATGACCTTGTTTCAGTTGGTCTCAAGTCAGGGATTTTTTGCAGAACTGCCACCGACATTTTTGTCAGAGCTTCTTTCAGCACCGGCAGTCGTGCGGGAAGCTTCAGAAAAGAACGAAGCGGGACATCGTGCCTGTATTCGACAAGAAATAGTTTTTGAGTAAGCAAAAGCTTGTTAAATCTGTTTATTGTCATTTTATTGATATATGCGATATGAGGCGTTACGACATGATGCGTTTTGACGTGGATTTTTTTGACCTCATAAGTGGCAGGATGCAGGAGATCCTCAGTGTCTCCGCGCGACATTCGGAGAGCTACCCTTCTGTCCCCGTCAGGAAGAGATGAAGCCAGCCTTATGTAAGTCCTGACAAGCGTCTTCTCGCTGAAAAGCAGATGAGCCCAGGGGATCCCTATCAGATCGCTCAGATGTGCACCATAGGGATGATAGTAGGGGGGAAAATTTATAAAGAGCCGTCCGCCGGGCTTAAGCACACGGGCACATTCCGCAATCACTTTTTCAGGATCCGCCACATGCTCCATGGCATCATTCATTATAACAGTATCAATACTCCCGCTGTCCAGAGGCAGTGAAGCAGCGTCAGCGATCAGAAAACAGAATTTATCCGAGAGATTTTTTGCCCTGGCCAGCCTGAGAGCCTCTTCCATATAAGAAGTTACTATGTCGGCCCCGTAAACAAAGGCAGCTCCGGAGGCGGCGTAATAGAGTGACTTGCCGGCCGCGCCGCAGCCTATGTCGAGCAGTACCTTGTTCATGTAGATCTCGTCCGGCGAAAATTTTTCAAGAAAGAAGCGGATCGTTTGCGAACCCTTGTCGAACTGCCATTCTGCATATGTTTTAAACCCGCTGCTCTGCAGATTAAACGGGTGAACAGGCAGGCGGAAGAGGCGGTTTAGCAGTGTGCATATGGCCACGGGGAGGTGGAGGCTGTTGTGATTACTCATTCCTGTTTTTTCTCCATCAATAATATTGTGTAAAGCCGGTCGGGTCAGTAAAAGTATATCACATAACAGGAGACTGACTGTAGAACTCTAAGGATATTGACTGTAGAACCAATATTATCTTTATAATTATCGTTTACAAGAACATTGCCATGTAAAGCGGAAGTGTTATCTTCTTTCCCGAAATGCCGACATTGCCTGAAATCAACTTGTATCCATATTGAATATCTGATTGCATAAGTAACGTTTTCAACGAAAGTGTGGCTCCATTCCCGGACTTTACTTCTATAGGGATAACACCTGAATTTTTAGTTATCATGAATTCAATTTCCTGTGAATTTTTTTCATTTCTAAAATAGTACAGTTTATATCCCCTTTTAATCAGCATGTCAGCAACCAGGTTTTCGTAAATACCTCCCTTTGCTTCACCTGTAAGTGTGTCATTAATAATTGCCTTTTTCATCTCAAATCCATACATTGAAACCAATATACCTACATCATTTAAGTAAAGCTTGTACCAATTGTCCTTTTCATATTTACGTGCAGATGACCCTTTTTCAACAACGGCAAACTGAAATTTCTTATTCTCTTTAGCCAATTGCTTCGGTATGGAGAGATAACAATTCCTTGCCTTAGGTTTTTCGTACGCAGAGGCATATTTCGATATATCATCCAGGTATCTGTCTATAATTTTTTGTTGTTCTGCCTGGACTTCAGAAAAGTTGCTGTTTTTCCTGTATTTATTGATAACTGCCGGCATTCCGCCGGTAACCACATATTCCCGCAGATACTTCATCATGGAATAGTGAATAACAGCAGGAACTGCAACTTTTTTATCAAAATACTCTTTGATATAACCGACTGCCTTATCGTCTAAGCCAACCGCCCATAAGAACTCTTCAAAATCAAGTGAATGCATCTCGATTTGCGTTTCATAGCCTACAGGTATCGACTCAATCTCTTTATAACTGATTCCAAGAAGTGAACCAGAACCTATTATGTCATATCGGTTGTCAATTGCCAGAAATTTAAACGCTGTTCTTGCCTGAGGGCAAGCCTGGATTTCATCAAGAAAAATCAATGTGTCATGATCTGCAAATTTGATATTCGGTATGGACAAAGACATACGTTTGTAGATTTCCTCAGCAGACAGGTCCCCCTCGAAAATATCACGAATTGCAGGTTTTTCGATCAGGTTTATGTAAATATAACTTTTATAATATTCATGTCCGAATTTTTCTATTATATAGGTTTTACCTACCTGCCGTGCTCCCTTCACCAGCAAGCACTCTTTGCCCTTGTTTTTTTTCCATTCAATAAGGCGGTCAAGCATCTTCCTCTTCAGCATATTTTCACCTCCCATTGACATCTTCCCAATGCCCAGTTTAAAAAGAGGTAAAAGGCCTGTCAAGAGGTAGATGCATAAATTTAGAGTATGCATAAAGCTTATCACACATATTTTTGGACTATATTAAGGACGCGACTTGCATATTTTTAGATTCTTTTGAAAATTAGAAATGTAGGAATCCTGAAGTCCTATATTCTTATTTAAAGGGAAAGATAGCAAAAGTTTAGCGCCTATTTTCTAAAATGCTCGATTTTATGTGCTTTTGCAGTAATATAATAACATTTATCAAATTCATAGTGTGTCGGTTCGGTGCTAAGTATATAGCAAAGTGATATCCCGAGTCCGGCAGAATCCAGCTAATAGCCGGTATTCGCTTCTGGAGCTTAAACTGCAGGAAACCATCCTGCTTTACTGCCTGCACCACCGCTGACCTGTCTGCCCAATACATGACGGTTGTATAGCAGGAGAGCGCTGCCAAGGGCGCGGAGACGATAAATATGATAGCAATAATCATAGTTGTAAAGACGATGATGATCTAAAATAGCGATAAAGGCTAAATCACTCGATTGAACATGATAATATATTGACAATAAGGACATACTTAAATATAATGATAATTGAATAATAGTATTAATGAAATGATATTAATGAGGTGAGTTGTATGTTAGATATGCTTCGTGAAGATTTGCTGGAACGACTTAACAGACTTGATGAAGATGCCAGTTTGATGTTTGATGGTAACGAGCGGTTTCATCTGGTGATCGTGGGCGGCGCTGCCCTGATTCTGCTTGAGCACATATCCAGAGCCACAAGCGATGTTGACGCTATTTCAGCCTCCTGTGAAATACTTGAACTGCTCCAAAAATATGATATAAATTGCCGGGTTCAAACTTATATTAATAACTTCCCATATAATTATGAAGACAGACTTGTACCTTTGCATGTTGGTGGCCGAAAAATTGATTTCTATTCTGCATCGCTGGAGGATATAGTAATCGCCAAGCTTTATTCAGCCAGGGCTGCAGATATATGGGATGTTGAGAATGTAGAAATTGTTAAGGCAATTGATTGGAAGCTTCTCGAAAAACTTGCCTCCGAGGCAGATGAAGCCAGGGCAAGTGCTTTAAGTGATAGATGCTATGCAAACTTTAAGGCAAACTATAATGATTATGTAAGGAGGTTTCGAAAGTGAGGGATCTGTCATTTGCGGGTTTTTTAAAAAGGTATGTCAGGTCGCTTTCGCTGACTGAAACTAACAGCTTATACAAGCTGGCTAAAGAAGCTGCAGATGAAAATCCAAGGCTTCGTGAACCGCTACTTCTTTATGCCGTATTCATAGACAAAACGGATGTTTTGCTCCGTGCGGTAAGAGCCCATACATTGTATTCGGACTATAAGAATCTGGCAAACAAATATGACAAAGCGAGTTTCAAGACGGCGCTTCAAGACGCATCGTCCCCTTTGTCGGAAGAATATAAGAAAGTATGGAGAAGTTATTTAAGCAGGAAAAACCGGCTGCAAAATGATAACCATACTAAAGAGCTTATGCGAAATAAGATTGTTAAACTCCAGAAGGCAAAAGGTATGTCTAACTACAGGCTCTACGCTGATCTGGGATTGAATCCTGGTAACTTGAACGCTTGGATGAAGTATGGAGACCCCAACAAGGTAAGCATTGACACAGCCCGTCGAGCCCTGAAATATCTGGAAAATGCACCAAAAGTCTAACGCCCAACAGTTTATTAGCCTGATATCTATCTTGTCAAACATCCGATTTTAAGTATTTTTGGGGAACTTATACTTATAGATCAATTTAAGTAATTTGATCAGTAACCATATAAATTACGGATTAACAGGAATAAATTATATGTAGTTACAAAACGCAAAGCATCCTGTGTCTATAATTTTTCCCACACCTCTTTCTACACATTTTCCTTTCTGCCGCTATAGTGTGATTTGTAGGCGGCTTCCATCATTCTGGTCAGCATCGTTGCATCATCGATGCCGAAAGTGACGCCTTCCTTATTCCATTCGTCATTTGCCCATTGAACGATCGGAGAAGGGAGTTCGGCAGGCAGCTCTTCGGGTGTTACCCATTTTCCTCCGGACTCCTTATTTGCATATGAGACGCCATTGCGTACGAGCAGGCATCCATCTGTTCCATTTATTTCAAGTGTGGCAGGATTATAGTTAGATACAAATCCGGTTTCTGATACGCCGATTGCTCCATTATCGAATTCAATGATGGAAACAGCATTATCTTCAACCCCACGACCTGTAATATCGGTAAACAGTGATTGAACTGTTTCCGGCACACCAAGGAGCCAGTTAAGCAAATACATGGGATGTGCGCCCAAATCAATCATTGCACCGCCCCCGCATTTTTCCCGGTCATAAAAATGAGCCGGCAGCCAGTTCCCGATACTGCCGTTATGGACGTTGCGCATTCTTGCATAAGTGATCCGCCCCAATGCTCCGGTTTGTATCATCTGCTTTGCAAATAAAAATTCACGGTTACATTTCTTCACAAGTGACAAAGTTATGCCGGCGCCATGCTTTTCAAGCGCTTCCTTTATTTCCGCGCAATCTGCGGCAGTTAATGCCAGGACCTTTTCACTGAAAATCTTCTTCCCCGCATTAATGGCCTTGAGGATAAGTTTCTTATGTTCTGAAGTCGCAGATGTAATTACGATCCCTTCTATAGTCTCGTCTGCCAGCAGCGTATCATATGACTTGTGAAATGCCACGCCAAACTGATTTGCATATTTTATACCGCGTTCGGGATCCTCATCCCAAATAGCGGTCAGCCTGCTTTTTGTCTTCGTGATGATTTCTTTTGAATAGCCTTCAGCATGTACATGCCAGTAACTTGCGACAGCAATATTCATTTTCCCGCCTCCATCTTTGTTCTTGATCAAAGACAAACTGGTTTCTTAAGTGCTAAACACATCCTGAATGCACTGATGAACCGGTTCCTCCGGTTTTCAATCAAAATAAACCGGTTTCCCTGTTTTAGAAGATGTGTAAATTGCTTCCAGGATCTCTGATACGACACATGCCTGTTCCGGTTTTACAATAATCTCGCCGCTGTTTTTCACAGCGTTGATCCAACGTCTTGCTTCCACTTCGGCAGGGCTGCCGGATACACCCTCGTAGAACGCGACTCCTCCGCTTGACAGATTAGGCTTTATTTCGACCTGTCTGTTGAACTCGCACTTATTTATCGTAACACCGCCCTTGATCTGAGCTCCTGCGTCAGTTCCGCACAACATGACGCTTCCTTCCGGTACAGGTTCGCTTGTATTCAGAGCCCAGCTTGATTCAAGGATTATCGTTGCTCCGTTTTTCATTACTATAAAACCGAATGCCGAATCTTCCATGTCGTTTTCTCCGGGTTTCCACCCGCCCCAGGGATTACCGCATTCTGGATTATTCACCTTCTTATAGGTAGTACCGACAACCATCCTGGGTTCATAGTTGTTCATAAGATAAAGGGTCAAATCAAGAGAATGGGTGCCGATATCAATTAAAGGCCCTCCGCCCTGCTCATTTTTGTTAAGGAAAACACCCCAGTTCGGAGTCCCCCTCCTTCTTATGGCAAAAGCCTTTGCAAAATAGATTTCCCCCAAATCGCCGCGTTCTACGACATCTTTAAGATAAATTGTTTCCGGTTTATGCCTGTGCTGATAACCGATTGTCAGTTTTTTGCCGGTTTCCCTGGCAGCTTCCACCATTTTTCTGGCATCAGATGCAGTTTTAGCCATGGGTTTTTCACACATTACATGCTTTCCTGAATGTAATGCATCGATCGTGATCTGTGCGTGTGAGCGATTCGGCGTACAAACATGTACAACCTCGATTTCAGGATCTTTCAGCAGTTCCTGATAGTCTGTATAAACTTTAGCTTCCGGAGTACCATATTGCTGTTTTGCATTTTCAGCCTTTTCAATTATTAAATCGCAAAAGGCCGTCATTTCTACATCCTTCAATTTTTTCAGCGAGGGCATATGTTTTCCATTCGCTATGCCGCCGCAGCCTATGATACCGATCTTTAATTTTGTTTCCATTATGTTTTGCCCCCTTCGCCATATAAAATATCCGCTTACTTTATTAAAAAAATGCTTTATTAAAAATTAACATATTAACATCTTTTGTGATACAATTATTTCGCAAAAAAGTATCAATTTTTTGTCATCAGGGGGATTTGCTTTGAATCGTGAGTATTACGTAGAGAAAAGAGAAACGCGTGAGAAGATGCCCCTTCAATTCAGCGTGCACATACAGAAATCATCTGCTGCGATAACAATGGCCGGCGCTCACATACATGATTTCATTGAAATTATATACGCACTGTCCGGTGAATATCAGATATTGCTGAATACCAAAGAGTATTTTTTCGGTGAAGGCGACATGGTACTTATCAATTCAAATGAAATTCATAATATAGTATCTCTTCATAAAGGGAATAATCAATATGCCGTGGTAAAATTTGAGCCTGAATTGATCTATACTGCATCACAATCCCTGTTCGAGGTGAAATATATATTGCCTTTTATAATGAAAGAATCAACTCATCAGAAGATTTTCAAAAAGGGTGATATTAAAAATACCATAATACCTGATATCATGAGTAATATTCTGCGTGAATATGACGATAAGAAATACGGATACGAGTTGGCCATCAGAGCAAATATTTTTAATTTGTTCCTTTTTATACTCAGAAGCTGGAATGCGCGGAATGTGGATTTGAATATAAGTCAGGACATCAATAAGTCTATTGTCCTTCGACTGCAGAAAGTCCTTGATTACATCGAAAATAATTGTCAAAATGATATCACTGCGCTGGAAATGTCAAATCTTTGCAATTTGAGCTATAGTTATTTCTCAAAAATTTTTTCAAAAACCATGAGGAAAAATTTCAGGGAATACTTGAATTATGTCCGTATTTCAAAGGCGGAGAAACTTCTGGCCACCTCTGATTTCAACATAACTGACATTGCAATGGAGGCAGGGTTCTCAACATCCAGTTATTTTGTACAACAATTCAAGCGTTACAAAGGCATATCACCCAAGCAATTTCAAATCAAATATTTAAAGGCCGAAGCCGATAATTCATGAAAATTTGCATTGTCAATATATTTTGAAGCCCATTCGAAGCCTGGAAGCCCATTCGATGCCCATTCAATATATTTGCATGGCGCGGTAAATATGTTATACTTCATTTAGCAAAAAAAGGCTGAATTGTCTTGTTTGCCGGATCCGGATCGCATCCGTTTCCGGAAATTTTATCACAGCGGGAGGTAGGTCGGTCGTGGGAATGACAATGACACAGAAGATACTCGCAGGGCATGCGGGCAAAAAGGAAGTAAAAGCCGGGGAGCTTATCATGTCTTCGCTCGATATGGTCCTGGGCAATGATATCACCGCTCCGGTCGCTATCAGGGAATTCGCCAGGATAGGCATGGATGAAGTCTTCGATAAGGCTAAAATCGCTCTTGTTCCTGACCACTTCACTCCCAATAAAGATATAAAATCAGCTGAACAGGTAAAAATATTGAGGGAGTTTGCACGTGAGAAAGGTATAATAAACTATTTCGAAGTCGGTCAGATGGGTATAGAGCATGCGCTTTTGCCTGAAAAAGGGCTCGTAGTACCCGGTGATGCGGTTATCGGAGCTGACTCGCATACCTGCACCTATGGTGCGTTGGGCGCCTTCTCAACCGGAGTGGGAAGCACTGATATGGCGGCTGGGATGGCTACAGGCAAAGCCTGGTTTAAAGTACCCGAGGCTATAAAATTCGTACTTAAGGGCAAACCCGGCAAATGGATCGGCGGTAAAGATATAATATTGCATATAATTGGCATGATCGGAGTGGACGGAGCCCTTTATAAATCAATGGAGTTTGTTGGTGAAGGTGTTCACGCACTTTCAATGGATGACCGTTTCTGCATGGCAAATATGGCGATTGAAGCCGGTGCAAAAAACGGGATTTTTATTGTCGACGAAAAGACAGAGCAATATGTACACGAGCATTCAGACAGAGATTATGTTGTGTATGAGGCGGACAGCGATGCCGTATATTCTGAGGAACATGTCATAGATATAAGCAAGATAGAGCCTACGGTTGCTTTCCCGCATCTCCCGGAGAATACGCGTACAGTCGGCGAGGCGGGAGAGGTGAAAATCGACCAGGTGGTCATAGGTTCCTGTACCAATGGAAGGATCGAGGACCTGAGGATAGCCGCCGAAGTTCTGAAGGGAAGAAAGGTATACACTGATGTAAGGTGCATAATAATACCGGCTACTCAGAAGATCTGGAAGCAGGCCATGAATGAAGGCTTGTTCGACATATTTATTGATGCGGGCGCTGCGGTAAGCACGCCAACCTGCGGGCCTTGTCTGGGAGGGCATATGGGCATACTGGCCAAAGGAGAGAGGGCAGTAGCTACGACCAACAGGAATTTCGTTGGGAGAATGGGACATCCCGAAAGCGAAGTTTACCTCACAGGCCCGGCAGTTGCGGCAGCATCGGCAGTGGCGGGGAGGATCACAACACCGGATGACCTCGATTGATATATACATTTGAGTGATAAAACATTTGCGGGATAGATATGGGAGGACTGCTGAAATTATGAAAGCCACAGGGAAAGCTTTAAAATACGGGAATAATGTTGATACAGATGTAATTATACCGGCGCGTTATCTCAATACGTCTGATCCTTCAGAACTGGCAAAGCACTGTATGGAAGATATTGATAAGGATTTTGCCTCAAAGGCTGCGAAAAACAAAAATACTGTGATGGTAGCCGGCAGCAATTTCGGGTGCGGGTCTTCAAGAGAACACGCTCCTATCGCAATAAAGGCTTCCGGCATTTCGTGTATTATCGCGGCGACCTTCGCCAGGATTTTTTATCGCAATGCCATCAATATCGGGCTGCCGATCATGGAATGCCCTGATGCAGCGAGGGATATAAAGGAAAATGATGAGGTGGAGGTGGACTTTGATACCGGTGTCATAAGCAATCTGACGACCGGTAATAAATATGACGGAGTTCCTTTCCCCGGATTCATGCAGGAGATCATTGCATCTGAAGGACTGATTGGATTTATCAGGAAACAAGCCAGTAAGAGGCTGTAAGTTATTGATGACATACATCGCCAGTGCATTGCCAGTACATCGCCAGTGCATCGCTGATGTATAGTCCAAGGCAGCGGTAAAGGCATCGTCAGAAGGGGAACAAAGGATGCTAAAAAAAGCAGTCACATCACTTTTGGTTTTTATGGTTCTGGTACAGGCGCTCCTCACAGGATGCGAATTCGGAGGCGGTAGCAGGATCAGTTTTGTCATGGCTGAAAAAATCAAAAGCCTTGATCCGGCGCTCAGCAAATCAAAAGATGACGCTGCCCTGGTGCTGCATGTGTTTGAAGGCCTGACAAGGGTTGGACAGGATGGAAGGACAGCCCCCGGGACTGCTATAAGCTGGGTAAAATCAGCAGATGGCCTGAAATATACATTTTATATCAATACCGATGCGAGATGGTCGGACGGCAAACCTGTGACTGCCCGGGATTTTGAATATGCATGGAAAAGGGCTCTGAATCCCAAAGTAGCTTCTGAAAATGTATATCAGCTGTATTATATAAAAAATGCCAAAGGCTACAATATGTCTGAAGATCCTGAATATAAGGGGGTCAAGGCATCCATGGATGAAGTCGGGGTGAAAGCCCTTGACACGGAGACCCTGGAGGTAACGCTTGAAACGCCCTGCACGTACTGGATCGACTTGACCAATATGCCCGTATATATGCCTGTCAGACAGGATATAATCGAAGAACATGCCCAGGACTGGCACACTGATACTTCGACTTATATCGGAAACGGGGCCTATAGGTTAAAAAGTTTAAAGACCGGTGAAGTAACTACAGCATTGCTTCAAAAGAGCAGAAGGTACTGGGATGCGGACAGCGTTGCGAACTCATCGGTTGAACTGATATTGGCGGAAGGCAATTATTCCAGGGAATACGAAAATTTTAATCTGGGGAAAACCGACGGAGCAGCAGGAATACCTGTCCCGGCAAGCGAAATAATGCGCCTGAAGGCTGAAGGCCAGCTTGTTGTGGCAGACCTGATGACCTCATACTACCTGAGTTTCAGAACAAACAAAAAGCCTTTTGACAGCCCTGAGGTCCGCAAGGCGTTTGCCATCGCTCTAAACAGGGCTGAAATAGTAAGGGCGGCTGCCAGGGGAGTTGAAAAACCGGCGGCGGGAATAGTGCCTTATAAGATACCCGGAGCCGACCCGCTTAAAGATTTCAGGACAGATGCGCTTGAATACACCTATTTATATCCCGAAGCTGACGCGGCAAAAGCGAAGCGGCTGCTTGAAGAGGCAGGATATACTGATATCAGCAAGTTCCCGGAGGTAGTACTCATATATGAAGACACAGGTACAAACAGGAGTATTATGCAGACCATACAGGCACAGTGGCAGAAAAACCTTGGGATAAATGTTATCCTGACCGCATACGATGCCAATGGTTTTAAATCGAAAAAGGTAGACGGTGTATTCAATATTGCAGCGGAAGCATGGACCGGTGAATACAATGACCCTCAGGCTTTCCTGAAAATGTGGACTTCGTACAGTATATTTAACGTCACAGGCCTCAGGAGCGAACAGTATGATTCATATCTGATACAGGCAATGGAAAGTGAAGACAATATAGTAAGGATGGGCATACTGCATTCCGCCGAGACTCTCCTTATGGAAATCATGCCGGTCTGCCCTCTTTATTTTGACGCTGAGCCTCTCCTGATGCAGAACGGGCTCAAAAATATTGTGACGAGTCCTTACGGTTATCTTTATTTTCATTATGCAGATAAGGAATGATGATTGCCGGATAAAAAATGATAAATATATCTGGTATTAAAAAAACTCATAAGTGGCCTGAATTTAAGTTTTATGGAAGAGCAGGTCTTTGTACCCCGGACGTTCTAAGCGCTGAGGCTATAAAAATATCCCTGCAGCTTATGAAGGAGCAGGCCTGTAACGGCAGCGGCAGGGACGAGGCATTGATGAGCTCCGTCAATGCTGCGTTTGGAGGCCTGCCGGCGGAATTATTCAGCCATAATATTATTTATCTGCCGGTAGTAAAATCAACAAATGATGTTGCCAGGGAAATGGCGGCTCAGGGATGTCCGGAGGGAACTGTTATCGTTGCCGGCTGTCAGACCGGAGGAAAAGGCAGGATGGGAAGGTTGTGGGATTCGCCTGAAGGCAAAGGAGTATACATTTCAGTTGTACTCAGACCGGAAAACCTTAATGAAGACATGCCTCTGATCAACCTGATGGCTGCGGTAGCTGCTGTTGAAACTGTAAATACTGTCCTGGATGCCGATGTAGCAGGCATAAAATGGCCCAATGACATTGTAATAAAGACAGGAAGCGGCCCCGATAAAGAACAGGTGTCAGAAGCCGGCGAAGAAGCCGGTGAAGAAGCCGGGGTTATTATGCCGCTTAGAGAAGTCTCTGTTCAAAAAAAAGGACATGCGGGTTTCGGAGCGAAAATCTGCGGAATACTGGCTGAAATGGCTTGTGAAGCAAACAAAATCAATTATCTTGTAATTGGAGCCGGCATTAATGTATACCAGTCTGAAGCGGATTTCAAAGGAGATCTGGAAGGCAGCGCTTCTTCCATGATTTTGGCGGCCGCCGCGGTTACCGGAGATGGTGCGATTGCTAAAACAGTTGAAGCAAATGAATCCCTTAAAGCAGGTTCGTCATCAGGCGGGGGAGGTTCTCTGAATAAGGACAGATTATTCAACAGAGCCGATATAGCAGCCATCTTGCTGATAAACCTTGGGAAATGGTATAATATATTGATGTCAGGCCATGAGGGAAAAGAAGAGGTAGTAAGCATGTGGAGGCGGCGTTCAGTGATGCCGGGGAGAACTGTACTATATGGAGAGCGTACGCCGGGAAAGATGAGGACCGGTTTTGTCAAGGACATAGACGGTTATGGCAGACTTATTGTAAGAAATATAGACGGGACGATCGACTATCTCACAGCAGGTGAGATTTCCATCGTCGGGATATGAGAATATTTCGCATCCGGGGTGTTCGGCATATTGCCTGAATGACCGGAGCAGCCCGGGAGAAAAGGAGCAGGATCGGATGCAGACTTGGGGATATAATGAAGGAAAAAGCAAAGCAGCCGAAAATACAAACAAAGACAGAAATGTAAGGGTAGCTGTGAAAAAAACGCCGGAGGCAAGAGATGCCAAACAGGATCAAAATAACCGGCAGGATAATGAAGCCAGGATGGTTGACGGCCGGGATCCGGGCAAATCATGGAATAACAGAAGCAGCAGCAAATGGAACAACAGGACAAAACCATCAGATGGCGGAAACAAAGGTGTGAATCTTCAAAAAGACAGATTGTCCGGGGAAACCGGAAGGGGCAAAATAAATCAAAACAATAAAAATCAGGACAGGTTGAATATGGATAATAATACTGTAAAGAATCGTGAGCCGG